>NZ_JBQSYW010000011.1:0-136716 GCF_052379725.1 Brachybacterium sp. 107
GGCGGCCCATTTGCGGTCTCTCCGCCATTAGTCGATGAGTCCGAGGGCCTCGATCGGCAGCCGCGAGGACCTGCGAGCAGGAGCAATAGAGCGATCCTGACGAACTTCAATGCCGTCGTTGCGGTAGAGCTGAGTCCATTTCGTCAGGGTCGATTGGGCGACCCTACCTCGGCGGCGACGTGGGTGATTGGATGACCATCAACTTCGACACGTTGGACCAGGCGGAGTCTTTCGGCAGGAACCAGCGACGAAGCGCGGGGCCATGGGATGGGCCTCTTCCAGCAGATGGACGTCTTCAGCACCACCCGTCGTGCAGTCCAGGAGTCCATTCCTTCATCCCTGCTCCGTGACTACTAGGTCGTGCCCTGCAACAGCTAGGGCGCCCAATTCCGTCAGCTCTTTCAAGGTGTTCGTGACGTCATGACCTCATTTTGCTGGTTCCTGTTGATGCCCTCCAAAAGGTGAAATCTATGCCTCCATCGGGGAGGTGTTCGGTGCGCCTCGATAGATTGTCAGTCTGTGCTTGGCCAGCCCACGCAGGCATGACAGCAAGCCCGGGCATCTCGCGGTGAACCTCGGTGGATCAGGTTCGGTGGCGAGCCCAAGGAGGGGCATGGAGTGCCGTTGAACGTGCTCGCGAGGCCAAGAGCTGGCTCTACAGTGAGAACCACACGCCACGAGACGAAGGAGCCGGCTGATGTCTGTGGGACGCACGGAAGCGGACGTCAACCTCGCGGACCGCACAAAGATGGCGCATCAGGTCTGCGCAGGACTGGCCGTCGTCTCCTTGCTGATCTGCATCGTCTCGCCCTTGGTCAGCAGCCAGGTGTTCCTGATCGTGCCGCTCTTCGGGCTGGCATCCATGGCTGTCGGGATCTACGGCAGGGCGTGGTGGGGGTGCGTCGCCGGGCTTCTGGAGTTGATCTCCCCGGCGGTCCTCATCTACCTCACCTACTACCTCCTGGCACACGGCGCGTGAGCGACTCGTCGTCGGCGGAGATGAAGGACGACGGAGCACAAGGCTCGAGGAAGGACCCCCATGGCGGGCGCCAGCACAGCAACGGACCCGAGCACGGTCACGGACTACTTCGCGCAGGTCCTGCGCCGCCAGCCGCTCGAGGAGGTGGCTTTCCAGCGCAGCTCGGTGTTCGTCGCGACCCCACGGGAGCGGATCGCCGAAGGCTCCCTGACCTCGGAGCACACGCAAGCGCTGTTCGACGCCCACGACAGGGAGGCCGAGCGCTCCAGGTCGGAGAAGGACAAGAACAAGGCGCCCGATGCCTCGATCTCCGTGGCGATCTCACTCGCCTCTGTCCCGGAACAGCGCGGATCCACCCAGCAGGGGATCCTGCTGCTCGCGGCCACGCTGAAACGCGACGGCACGCTGGAGCCCGACCTCGAGACCGGCACCTCCCCGTGGGTCCCGGCCGAGCGACTGATCGCTCCGGCAGTGACAGAGCGCGAGGTGATGGTTGGGGACCTCCGGAACTTCTGGGTGTTCACCCGCACCGAGCTCGCCGCCGAGGCCTCCCGCTGCGAGAGCGTCGCCGACGCGATGAAGCTCGCCGGACGACTGTTCACCAGCGTCGCGGGCAGGTCGCTCGACGACTTTGCGACGGAGCACACCGAGGCCGGTCGCATCGTCGAGCGCGAGCTCTGCTACGTCCAGGAACATGATCGGATCAATGCCGTCGGTGCACTCCTCGACGTCTACGAGGCGCTCGACCGTGAGCCGGAGCTGCCTCCGATCCTCGAGCAGATGATCACCGGGTGGGACGGCCAGCGGATCCCAGAAGAGCGGATCCACGTCGGCGACGGTCTGCTCTGGAACGCACGCCTGGCCTGCGGTTCCATGAACGACGAGAACCCGCTCACCGCCTCGCAGCGTCGGGCGGTCCACGCCTTCCTCCAGGGAGGGGAGGGCGAGGTCACCGCCGTGAGCGGCCCGCCGGGAACAGGCAAGACCACGATGCTGCAGGCGATCGTGGCGGGGATGATCACCCGTCGGGCGCTGGAGCGCGAGGACGCCCCGGTCATCGTCGGCACCTCCACCAACAATCAGGCCGTCACGAACATCATCGCCTCGTTCGCCTCCGTGACGAAGAAGGACCCAGGCATCCTGGATCTGCGCTGGCTGCCCCAGGAGCGCGACGGGGGAGCGTCCGAGGAGCCGCTGCGGTCCCTCGCCGTGTACTGCCCCGCGAAGGCGAAGCTCTCCGCCGCGAAGAAGCAGTATCTCGTCGAGCAGAAGGACCGCAGCGAGCTCTACGCGGACTACAGCAGCCCGGGCTACCTCGCCGACGCTCGCGATCATTTCCAGGCCCAGGTGCACTACTTCTTCGGCAGCATCGAGGATCCTGCTCGCGTCCAGGACTGGCTCCACGACGCGCTGACGGAGGTCGACGGATATCGACTCGCGCTGCTGGGAGCCATGAATGCCGACGGCCGCTCGGAGGACTATCTGCAGCTGTGCGCCGAGGTGGAGGAGTGCACGCATCTGCGCGAGCTCGGCGCCCTCTCAGATCTTCGCGACTGCACGAGCCTCGAGGAGCTCGACAAGGCACTCGACACGACGCTCCGGTACGCCGAGTTCTGGCTCGCCGTGCACTACTACGAGGCGGAATGGTTGCTCGCCAAGCACCTGGGCAGAACCAAGCGGTTCAAGAGCACTGTGGACGTTCTGCCACTCGTCTGGCCGCAGGCGGCTGCCCTCACCCCCTGCTTCGTGATGACCCTCTACCAGGTTCCCAAGTACTTCGGCCGCTACACGATGCCGGGCGAACCCAAGGCCTTCGACGTGGGCCGTATCGACCTGCTCATCGTCGACGAGGCCGGGCAGGTGGACACCCCGCTTGCTCTGCCGGTGATCGCGCTCGCCCGGCGCGCTCTCGTCGTGGGCGATGAGAAGCAGCTGGCACCGGTATGGGCGCTCGACGAGGAGACCGACCGGGAGATCGCTGAGGGAGCCGGCATCGAGGCGGGGGAGTGGGCCAACGATCTGCGCGAACGCGGAGTGACCGCCTCCGCGCCCTCGAGCCTGATGCGGGCCGCGAGCCACGCCTCACGATGGAGCTTCGGCGACGACGAGCCCGGACTCCTGCTGCGCGAGCACTTCCGCTGCCACGCCGACATCATCGGCTTCAGCAACGAATTGCTCTACGACGGGCTGCTGGAGCCCATGCGCGCAGCGAAGAATTCATTGCTCCATGGGATCCGCCCGGCATTCGAGTGGATCGACGTCCAAGACTCGGAAGACTCCCGTCGGGGCTCGAGCCGCGTCAACGAGCCGGAGGCGAAGGCGATCGCCGCCTGGATCGTCGAGAACTTCGCGAGCTTCTACGACCTCTACCACCACCAGCAGAAAGAGCCAGACAAGAAGGTCGACGCGGCAGCTCTCATCGGCGTCGTCACGCCCTTCCGCGCGCAGGCTGACGTCATCACCGAGGAGATCCGGAAGGCCGCCCGCGCCGCGGACGCCGATGCGGAGCTCCCGACGAACCTCGCGGACAAGATCACCGTGGGCACGGCGCACCGACTGCAGGGGGCCGAACGGCCGATCATCCTGTTCTCCGCCGTCTACGGCAGCGGCAGTCCCCAGGCCGGGTTCATCGATAAGAACCCCGAGCTCATGAACGTCGCCGTCTCCAGGGCGAAGGATCTGCTCGTCGTGTTCGCGGCGCCGAATCGCTGGGACAACGGCAAGATCTTCTCCGTGATGTCCCGCTTCGCGACGCGGGCGGCGAGGACCGAGACTGTCGAGGCCGAGGAGCCCGTAGCGTCCACGGACCAGACCGAGGGCGAGGTGCCGAGCATCGCCGTCCCGGACCCCGAGCGGCCCGAAGTGCTCCCGGATCCTGCATCCACGTCAGTACCCGAGGTGACCCGCCCGGCTGCGCCGGCCCAGAGCACCGCGTCCGCAGCGGCACAGCAGGGCACGCTGTCCACGGTGCTCGGCAGGTGGCGCGAGGCGGGAGAGCTCCATGAGGACGACGCTGACCTGGGCACCCCCGCTCTCAACCTGCGCCTCGCCGACGCCGGTGTGCTCGTCGGCAAACCGGGGGAGTGGGCGCCGACGCGGCTCGCCGAAGTGCTGGGCGTGCTGGAGGTCGAGCGCAGCACGTACACCTCTCTGGAGTACACGCCGCATATGCAGGAGCTGCTGTTGGGGCTGTATCGGGACGGGCGGCTCTGACGATCGTCTGACTCTCGAGCGCCGTGGCAGTTTCCGGTTCGTCCGTCGGACCCTTCCGACACACTCGTGCTATCAGATACGGCAGTACCGATGGAAGGCGATCCGATGACCACCGAGACGTTCTCCCGTGCAGGCACCTCTCTCATCGACGACGCACCGCTGGACGCGGCAGGGCTCTCCGAAGATGGCATCCGACGTGCCCTCGACCTCAGCCAGCAGGGATTCCTGGCGAGTGAGATCGCGGAGATGCTCGAGGCCCGTCTCGACGATGTGGACGCCGCGCTCGGAGCGCTGGTTCCTGGCGGAGCGCTCGCGATTCGTACGGCATTGAGGCGCCGTCTGCGCGGCTGGCGCGGTGAGCACGGCGACGACACCTGGTCCGAGGCGGAGGCAGCCTTCGGCGTTCCTCATGCCCACGTGCTGCGCATGGTGCGGGCCCCGCGGGACCAGGAGGCGGGCATCGTCGAGCTGGGGGAGCCTGGCTTCCTCGATACCGTCCTCTCCGGGGAGGAGTGCGCCGACGCCCGGGCCGCACGCTGCGCGCAACTCTACGCGTTCGGGGCGACCCTTCAGGAGGTAGGCGACCTCTTCGGGGTGACGCGCGAGCGGATCCGCCAGATTCTCGGGCGGAGCACGCCCTGGTCCAGCACTGACCTGAACGTCGCTGCGAAGGCGCTGCGTGAGGCTCGCCGACGGGAGCAGGAGGCTGCCGTGCAGGCGTGGTCACTTACCCATCCGGCGGCACCGATCGCAGCGTCCGTCGTGGAGCTCGGGCTCTCCGAGGATCAGGTGCGTGAGAAGCTCGGGCGACTCAGGAGCCGGCACGAATCCACCTTCGCGACCAGCCGCACTCCGACGCGTCGCACGCAGGAGCAGATCATCGAAGATCTCCGCACCTTCTATGCCGAGACGGGAAAGCTCACCTGTCAGGCTTTCTCCGACTGGGCTCGTGAGCAGGACGTCCCGGGTCACCAGACCGCCGCGATCCGCTTCGGTACGTGGAACGAAGCGCTTCGCGCGGCAGGCGTCGCCGAGGCGACGGGTGCCCCGCGCAGTGCTTTCACCGACGACGACCTCTGGGCCGCCGTGATCTCTGCGGTGCGCGCGCCCGACGGCGGTACGACATATCGCGCGGTCTCGGAGTGGCTCGCAGCGCGCCCGGCGGCGCCGTCCGGAGTGCTCATCCGGCATCGACTGCGTGGACCGCATGCCCGGAGCTGGGTCGAGATCATCACGACCGCCCTGGAGGCGGTCAACGACCCGAGCGCTCTGGACCCGACCTGGGTCGACGCCGTGACGGCCACGCGTGATTGGGACACGCCGCGCGAGGAGATCACCCCGATCGAGCACATCCTAGAAGCGGTGCGGGAGCTCGGACCGATGGTCACCACGAACCAGTACCGTGACTGGGCGCGGGCGAACGGCCGCCCGACGATGCAGACCCTGCAGCGTCGCAGCGGAAAGGTCTGGTCCGAGATGCTCGCCGAGGCCGGAGGCACGCCGAACGCCTCGAAGGTCAAGGGCCGCAGCCGTGACGAGGTGGGGGAGTTCGTGGACCGGTTCCTCGACGATCGCCCCGAGGGGACCAGCAGCGAATACAGCGCGTGGGCTCCCGACCGCTCCGCACCGTCACTCTCCACCGTCGTCGATCGATTCGATTCCTGGTCCGCAGCGATCGAGGGCGCGCGCTCGTCGGGCCGGAAGGTGATCTGATCACGGCCAGTCGGCCTGGGTTCCACTGGTGCTTCACCCGACCGCGGAAGTCAGGCCCGGAGGTATGCCATCCGTTCAACCGCCGAATGCCAGGACGGTTCCGATGAGGGCGACGGTGAGCTCCTCGCCGGGGTACTCCTCGCGGATGTAGTCGACGGCGTCGAGATACTGCTGCTGGCGTTTCGGGCTGAGGGAGTCCCAGGCATGACGATCCGCGTCGGTGACGAAGTCCGGGTACTCGTTGCTCTGGTCGGTGTCGCTCATCAGAAGTCCTCCATCGTGACGCGTCGATCGGGGTGAGGACAGCAGGTTCTCCAAGGGGTGCGACATCCGGCAGGTGGCCGCTCCTGCGTCTGGCCAGATGGGGGCTTCGACAGCGTCGGGCTGGGGCTGCTCGAACGCCGTCGCCCAACGGGCTGTCCCCCGGCCGAGCTACGCTCGTTCCATGAGTTCCTCCCGTTGCCAACCCTGCCCGCCGGGCGGGGACAGCACTGGAAGGAACACCCATGGACAACACCCACGACTGGCCGCAGAAGAACCGGCTTCCTGAGGGGTATCAGCCGTTCACGAAGGCCGATCTGCTCGACTTCCTCGCCGAAGCAGGCGATCGTGACACCCCGATCTGGATCGACAACTACTGGCAGCCGGTCCGCGGGATCACGCAGCGGCCCATCGAGCTGATGGGTTGCTCGGAGGACGGCATCCACCTCGGGTAGAGCGGCGGGGGGAGGGACGACACCCTGGATCGGAGCGGCGCCTGGTGGTCCGCGCAACGTCACTGGCACCCTGGCGACCGAACACGTGGCTCCGTCCACAGGTGATTGGGATTATCCCAACCGAGGAGTACGGTCGAAAGATGACAACCATCGGAGGCCGTGTCCGCACTGCGATGCTCAGCGCGGGGATTCAGCAGAAGCAGCTTGCACAGCGTGTGGGGATGACTCCCGACGCGCTGTCCCGTGCGCTCAATGACCAGCGAGGCTTCGCGGCAACCGAACTCGCCGACATCGCTGTGGAACTCGACGCCGATGTCCACGAGCTCATCACAGGGGACCCGGATCCGCATCGGCTCGTGCTCTCCGCGCGTCACTCCTTCGATCACGAGACCGGATCGCGAAGCGTCGACGGCCTCGACGGTGACAGGGCGCTTCTTGCAGACGTGCGCCTCGCCTTCGCGCAGGCCGGTGACCTCCAGCCTGGCGCGGAGCTGCCTACCGACGTCGAGAAGGTCCGGCGACTTCTCCCCGAGGAGTTCGTGCGCACGTTCATCGACCACCTCGCGGAGATCGAGGTCGACGTGGTGCGCATCGCGGGGCTCAGCACGGCCTACTCATCCACCGTCGAGGGCAGGTCCGTCATCCTGCTCCCGGAGAGTGGCAACTGGTTCTACGAGAACTGGTCGCTCGCCCACGAGCTCGGCCATCTGGCCCTCGGCCATGCGGGCGTCATCCCCGGCTCGAGCGAATTCGATGCGAGGGAGGGAGAGGCGAATGCGTTCGCCGCCGAGCTTCTCCTGCCCGAGGCGCGGATGCGGGAGAGGGCGTGGGATGAGGTCGGCCTGCGCACCGTCGCCGACGTGATCTGGGAATGGGGTGTCTCGACGGAGGCCCTGCGACGCAGGCTGAATGCCCTCGCGCTCGAACCGTCGCCCGAGGTCCAGGAAGTGCTGACCTGGACCACGCAGAAGCTTCTGCGACGTCACTGGTCGGGAGCGAAGCTCGGTGACCCGATCACCCGGCGCATGACGGAAGCGGGCGAGCGCCGCTTCCCCGCCTGGCTCCAGGAGGCGCACCTCGAGCGGATCGCCGAGGGCGCGGTCGGCAAAGGAACGCTCGCGTGGATGCTCGGCGTTCCCGCGGAGACGCTCGAGGTCGACGAGCCCGAAGGCTCCACCGAACTCTCCGACAACGCGCTCGCCGCGCTGCTCGGGTGATCGGCGATGACCGACGCGCCCCTTCTGTTCTTCCACGACGCGTCGCGGTGGGGGCCGAGCCCCCTCACCTCGCGTCCGCTACGCCATCTCCGCGACCTGCGCCCCGTCGTCCGCGATCGCGAAGACGTGCAGGTTCTCGTTGCTCGGGAAGGTCACGGCGGCGATCTGCGTCCCCTCGGGCGGGGACCAGGCGTCGGTTGCGAAGAGATAGGTGGTGCTCGCCCCGCCGGAGTTGTGGTCCATCGTCGCGACCACCGTGTTGCCGTCGATCGGGGAGCCGTCCTCAGTCGGCAGCACCCAGTCCCCGAGAGCGATCGGCACCTCCTGTGTGGTGCCGTCGGTGAGCTCGACGGAGACCGTGTCGTCGACGTTGCCGTGGGTACCCACACCCACGAAGGAGATCGACTCTGCCGCGCGGGGCAGCTCGACCCGCTGCCCGTCGGCGGTCAGGGCGTTCGGACTGCCCGGGGCCACGTCGGGCCACGAGAAGGCCAGGCCGTGCACCTCATGTTCGGAGCCCGGCACGAGACCCGCGTCGGCCAGCGCCTCCTGCGACAGGCTGTTGCCCGACCCGTCGAGATCTCCCGGTGAGGAGCCGTCGTCCGGGGCGCTGCCGACGGTGTCGAATGCCGCTGTGAGCGACCCGGGCGGGGCGACGCGAAGCCGGATCGGCAGCGTCCTGACCTCGTCGGACCCCTTGCGACCCACCGTGAGCTCAACGTCATGGTCCCCTACGGCGACCTCGTCGGAGACGGTGAGGTCGATATCGGCGACCACCTGCCCGGAGCTGTCAGGGCGCAGGGGCCGTGCCGTGGCGGAGATGCCTTCAGGAGCGTCCACATCGACGGCCACCGGACGGTGATTCCCGCCGAATGCCTGCACGGTGGTCGTGACGGTCGCGGACTCTCCCGGCGCGACGGTGCGGAAGGACGGAGTCGCCGTCGCGACGAGCTCGGATTCGCCCTCACGGAACGACGGCGGAGCCGCCTCCTCGCCGGTGCCCCAGACCTGATCCGGGGAATCGGACATCGACAGGTCGATGACGCCGCCCTCGGCGATCAGGTCCTCGGGCAGGGAGGTCCGCTCCCACGGCTCCCCGTCGACCTCCATGCCGGCGATGTATCTGCCGCCCTCGGCGGCGCCCGGGGCGAGGATCTCCAGCTGGCGATCCTCGCCCAGGTCGATCGCGACCCGTTCGAAGCGCGGGGCGTTGAGGGTCAGCACGTCGGTGCCGGGCGTGGATGGGTACAGCCCCATCGCGGCCCACACGTACCACCCGGCCTGCGCACCGAGGTCGTCATTGCCGGGCTTGCCGTTCGGCGTGGGCTGGAACAGCTCATCGACGATGTCGTCGACGAGCTCCGAGGTGCGCGCCGGCTGGCCGACGTAGTTGTACAGCCAGGGCACACCGAAGTTCGGCTCGTTACCGATCCACAGCTTCGGTGAACCGTCACCGGCGTTGTGCTCGGTGGTGAACTCGTCGAGCCGCGCGCTCGCCGCCTCTCTCCCGCCGAGCGCCTCGACCAGGCCGGCGACGTTCTGGGGGACCAGCCAGGTGTACTGATGGTCGTTGCCCTCGTCGAAGCCCTCCTGCCCGAAGCCCGATCCGGCGCTCGGCTCGATGAACTCCCCGGATTCGGAGCGGGCGGACATCAGATCGGTGGCCGGATCGTAGATGTTCTGCCAGTACTGCCCGCGTTCCTGGAACTCGGCCGCGACCTCGTCCCGGCCGGTGGCCGTGGCCAGCTGCCCGATCGCGAAGTCGGCGATCGACCACTCCAGGGTCACCGAGGCGCCGACGATCCGGTGGTCGCCGCGGAAGTCCTCGGTCTGGGGGCCGTACCCGAGCTCGAGGTAGCTCTCGAGCCCGGGGCGCTGCACGTACCCGTCGGTGTCCGCAGGGGTCTGCGTGGCGCCCTTGATCATGTGGTCCAGGGCGGAGTCCACGTCGAAATCACGGGCGCCGAAGGCGTGCAGGGACGCGATCAGCGGCACGGAGGAGTCGCCCGTCATCTGCCCTGTCGGTTGATTCGCCACCGGCCATCGTGGGAGCCACCCGAACTGCTCCGCGTCGTTGACCAGGGACTGCGCCATGTCGGAGGCACGCTCCGGAGCGATGATCGCGTGAAGGGCAGCGAGCGAGCGGTAGGTGTCCCAGTCGGAGAAGTTGGCGTACTGGGTGTGGCCCGGGTCGACCTCGTGGATCTCGCCGTCGAAGCCGGCGTAGCGCCCGTCGACGTCGTTGAAGGTGTTCGGGTGCATCAGCGAGTGGTACAGCGAGGTATAGAACATCGTGGTGTCGGTGTCGGCCCCTCCGGAGACCTCGATCCTGCCGAGCATCTCGGCCCAGGCGTCACGGTTGGCCTGTTGGAGGGAGTCCACGTCCCACTCGGGGATCTCCTCGGCGAGGTTCGCCGCGGCCCCGGCTGCGTCCACGTAGGAGATGGACGACTTGACGGTGACCTCGGAGCCGGCCGGGAAGGTGAGCCAGGCGCCGGCCGCCTGCCCGGAGGCGGTCGCCTCGCCCGGACGGAGCTCGCCGTCCTGCCAGGTGCCGAAGTCCTCGACGGCGGTGTCGAACTCCATGACGAAATGGGTGGTGTGCTGGTTGTCCTTCCCGCAGAACCCGCCGGTGGTCACGGCACCGGTCACGGTGCTCCCGTCGACCTGCAGGTCGACGTCGTACACGCTGGCCTTCGAGCCGCCGGCGTCGAGGATCACCTGGGCCGGCTCGGCCTCCGGGAAGTCGAACGTCATGCCGGCGGAGCGGGTGGCGGCGAAAAGCTCGACGTCGATGTCCGAGTTCTCCAGCGTGACGGCGTACTTCCCGACCTCGGCGGACTCGGCGTCGTGCGAGAACTGCTCGGTGCGGTCCCATGGCGCCTCGCCGATGTCCCCGGTGACCGGGAGCAGCGGAAGGTCGCCGAACACGTTGCAGCCCGCCGCCGCGTGGGTCAGGCTGAAGCCGCTGATCTCGGAGTCGGAGTGGCGATAGCCCGCATAGGAGCTCGGGGTGTCGGGCGAGACCTGCACCATCCCGAAGGGCATCGACGGGCCGGGGAAGTTGTTGATCTCCCCGACCACCGCCCCCGTCGCCGCACCGGTGCCCACCATCGGGTCGACGTGGTCGAGAGGATCGTGCACCGCCGCGTCGGTCCCGCTCGAGGGAGGGGCCGCCGTCGCGGCGCCGACCGTCCCGCCGACGCTCAGCGCCAGTGCCGTCAGCAGTGCCGCGGCACCGCGCGCTGCTCGTGATCTGGTCAAGGGTCTCATCGCGAATCATCCGCTCAGTTCGTGCCGGGCCGCTGTGCCCGAGCCACTGCGGGCCCGCGTCATCGCGAGCCTCCGGGTGACACCTCTCCACCCGGGAGCAGGGTTCCAGCCGCATGACAACCTTGTCAACGGGCGGGCAAGGGTGTTTACTCGGTGGCGTCCGAGGATGACCGCGCCGAGTGCACGCAGCAGCTCGACCCAGGGCTGCGACGTCTCGGCGCGACCGTCGGACGTCCCGCCTTCCCTCCGACAGCTGGGGTGATCGACGCTCCAGCCCGTCCCTCACGATGATGTGACGACGAAAGGACCGCCATGCGCTGGCGCACCGCACTCTCCACCACTGCCGCCGTAGGACTGCTCTCGATGGGCATCGCCCTGCCCGCCCACGGGGCGCTGACCACGTACTGCCTGGGCACCGCTGCCGACGTGACCGTCCCCGGGGACCTGGTCGTCCGCGCCGACCAGTCCTGCGACCTGTCCGGCGTGACCGTGACCGGGGACGTCACCGTTCGAGCGGGGGCGGATCTGATCGCCCAGGGTTCCACGTTCGACGGCAACCTCCGTGTGCAGGAGGATGCCTATCTCGACGCGAAGGGGTCGACCATCGCGGGCAAACTGGTCCTGCGTTCGGCCTACGGCGCCTACGTCGAGGACGGCGCCGTCGCCGGCCGCACCGACGCCCAGGAGTCAGGATTCCTCTACAGCCTGGGCTCGGAGCACGGTGCCAGGGTCGTCGCCGCGAGCGGGGAGACCTACCTCGACGGGTCCGTGATCCGAGGCGACGTCACCACGACCGACGAGCACCTCACGGACGTCTACGACAGCTGGATCACCGGCGATCTGAGCGTGACCGGCGCCGCCGAGGGCGGGCTGCTGTGCACCAGCGAGGTCGACGGCGACCTCAGCTACGCGGGCAGCGGGGGAGTGGTGCAGATCAGCGCCGGCGCACCGGTCGGACCCTGCGGCGTCAGCTACGTCGGCGGCGACGTCGCGCTGACGGACAACACGGACGGCGTGCTCATCAGCAGCACGATCGTCCGCGGCGACCTGCGCTGCAACGGGAACGACCCGGCCCCGACCGGCACCGACAACCGCGTGCGCGGAGCATCCGAGGGCCAATGCGCCGAGCTCGCCGCGCCGGCGGACACCTCCGGCGGCGCCCGGCTCGCGCCGCAGCAGGTCGACGACCGCCGCGCCGGCGTCCTGGAGAAGGCCGGGGCCCGCGCCGCCGAGGGCGAGCGGGAGGCCGCCGCCGCGGGCAGCGCCGAGATCGGCGGCTGACCCGCACCCGGCGATCGTCGTGCAGCCCGGAGCCCGTCCCTGATCAGGGGCGGGCTCCGGCTATGTGGCGAGGAATTCCGGGCAGTGACCGAATCTCGACGAATCGGACATCTTTGGCAAGAGGGGTTCCCGGGGGTGACGTAGGTCGCTACCATCGCAGATGACATCGTTGTCAAAGGCGTGTCGGCACCGGAGCCCGCAGGGAGAGCCTCACCCACGGAGCACGGCGGCCGGGCACCTCATGAGGGGAACCACCACATGTCCAAGACCAGCAGCAGACGTCTTCCGCGCTCGGCCCGAGTCTCCCGAGCAGCCCTCGCGGCAGCGCTCATCCTCGGCCTGACGGTCCTGCCGCCGGCGGCCGCCGCGCCCAACGCACCGGACGCTCCGGGCACCACGTCCGAGGAGCCCGCACCGCGCTTCTCGACCTCGTACGAGACCGACGACCCGGAGCTCGACTGGACCGATCAGGCCGAGACCCGCCCCGACGGGACCCCCTGGTCCGAGAACATCGCCACCTCGTCGGTCCCCGGCGACCTGACCTCGCGCGTCAGCGCCGTGACCGCGAGTGCCGAGAACTCGCCGCAGGAATCGGCGGCGAAGGCGGTGGACGGGAGCTCCGCATCGAAGTGGCTGGCCTTCGACTCCGCGGCCTGGCTGCAGATCGAACTCGAGGAACCGCTCGTGGTCGCCGACTACCTCCTGACCTCCGCCGATGACTCGCCCGAGCGGGATCCGAAGGACTGGACCCTGCAGGGTTCGACCGACGGCGCCACTTGGACCACCCTGGACACCCAGGCGGACCAGTCGTTCGAAGGGCGCAGCTCCGCGAACACCTACGAGACCGACAACACCACCGCGTACCCGTTCTACCGACTCGACATCTCCGCCGTCGCCAGTGGGGACACCGTCCAGCTCGCCGAACTCACTCTGTCTGACGGCTCCGCCGAGGCCGATCCCGGAATGCAGGTCACGCCCGGCAGCGGCCCCGCCGCGGCGTACGCGTCGGCGACCGAGGTCGGATTCACCGGAGTGGGCTCCCTGCGCTACTCCGGCAGCACGACCTCCGAGGACGGCGGCCACCACTGGCAGAAGCTGCACGACGTGGATCTCCCCATCGCCGCGGACACCGAGCTCAGCTACCGCATCTTCCCGGAGTTCGGGGGCGACCTGAGCTACGCCTCGACGAACGCCGCGATCGACCTCGCCTTCACCGACGGCACCTACCTCAGCGAGCTCGACGCGCAGGACCAGTACCGGTTCGACAGCTCACCCGCCGGGCAAGGAGAGTCCAAGGCCCTCTTCACCGACCAGTGGAACCAGCGCACGCTGCGGCTGGGCGAGGTCGCGGAGGGCAAGACCATCGACCGCATCCTGCTCGGCTACGACGCCGCCGTCGGGCCCGTCGGCTTCGCCGGCTGGATCGACGACATCGAGATCGCCGAACGCCCGGTCCAGAGCGAGGAGCGTCCCTCGGACTGGGTCGACACCCGCCGCGGGACCCATTCCTCCGGCGACTACTCGCGCGGGAACAATCTGCCTGCCACCGTGGTGCCGCACGGCTTCAACTTCTGGACCCCGGTCACGGATGCCAGCGCACTGAACTGGCCCTACTCGTATCACCAGGACAACGACGAGCAGAACCGTCCGCAGCTGCAGGCCTTCGCCGCCAGCCACGCCCCGAGCCCCTGGATGGGTGACCGACAGACCTTCCAGTTCATGCCTTCGACTGATGAAGGCGCCCCGGAGACCGACCGGGACGCTCGGGCGATGACGTTCTCCCATGACAAGGAGAAGGCCACCGCCCATCACTACAGCGTCGAGTTCGACAACGGCATGGTCACCGAGATGGCGCCGACCGACCACGCTGCGCTGGTCCGTTTCGACTTCCCGGAGGGCGACGCCTCCGTCATCTTCGACAACGTCGATGACGACTCCGGTCTCACGCTGAACGACGACGGCACCGTGTCCGGGTACTCCGACGTGCGCAGCGGACTGTCCGCCGGCGCCACGCGCCTGTTCGTCCACGCCGAGTTCGACCAGGAGGTGGTCGAGCAGGACGCCGAGGATGGGAACACCGGCTGGGTGCGGCTCGCGCCCGAGGCCGACGGCAGCGCCACGATGCGCATCGCCACCTCGCTGATCAGCCTGGAGCAGGCGAAGCGGAACCTGGAGCAGGAGATCGCGGCGGACGACACCCTCGACACCGTGCGCGACCGCGCGCAGGCGGCCTGGGACGAGAAGCTGTCGATCATCGAGGTCGAAGGCGCCTCGCCGGACGAGCTCACCACCCTCTACTCGAACCTGTATCGCCTCAGCGCCTACCCGAACTCGGGGTTCGAGAACACCGGCACCCTGGAGGAGCCGCAGTTCCAGTACGCCTCCCCGGTCTCGGACCCGACAGGAGAGAGCACCGAGACCGAGACCGGTGCGAAGATCGTCGACGGCAAGATCTATGTCAACAACGGCTTCTGGGACACGTACCGGACAGCCTGGCCCGCGTACAGCCTGCTCATGCCCGATGACGCGAGCGAACTGGTCGACGGCTTCGTACAGCAGTACCGCGACGGCGGCTGGGTCTCCCGCTGGTCCTCGCCCGGCTACGCGAACCTGATGACCGGCACCAGCTCCGACGCCGCCTTCGCCGACGCCTACACCAAGGGAGTCGAGCTCCCGGATCCGATGGGCACCTACGAGGCCGGCCTCAAGAATGCGACCGTCACCCCGCCCGGCAGCGCGACGGACTCCGACGTCGGCCGCAAGGGGCTGGGCACCTCCATCTTCCGCGGCTGGACCGATACCGAGGTCGGCGAGGGAACCTCCTGGGGGCTCGAGGGCGGCATCAACGACTTCGCCCTGGCCCAGCAGGCCGAGCAGCTCGCCGCGGAACCGGGGCTGAGCGACGCCGACCAGGAGCGGCTCCACACCGAGTCCGCCTACCTCGAGGCACGGTCGAACAACTACGTCAACCACTTCGATCCGGAGGCCGGCTTCTTCCAGGGCCGCAATGACGACGGCAGCTTCCGCTACGCGCCCGACGAGTACGACCCGAGGTCCTGGGGAGAGCACGACTACACCGAGACCAACGGCTGGAACTTCGCCTTCCACGCCCCGTTCGACGGGCAGGGCCTCGCGAACCTGTACGGCGGTCGAGAGGACCTGGCGAAGAAGCTCGACGAGTTCTACTCGACCCCGGAGACGGCCGGATTCCCCGGCACCTACGGCGGCACCATCCACGAGATGACCGAGGCCCGCGACGTCAGGATGGGTCAGTGGGGGTTCTCGAACCAGGTCTCCCACCACATCCCGTTCGCCTATATCGACGCCGGCCAGCCCTGGAAGACCCAGCAGATCACCCGTGAGGTGCAGTCGCGCCACTTCGTGGGCAGCGACATCGGCCAGGGCTATGCGGGCGACGAGGACAACGGGGAGACCTCGGCCTGGTGGCTGTTCACCATGCTCGGGCTCTATCCGCAGCAGCTCGGGGACGGCACCTACGCCGTGACCTCGCCGCTGTTCACGAAGGCGACAGTCCATCTCCCAGGCGGTGAGGACATCGTCGTCAACGCCCCCGAGAACAGCACCGAGAACATCTATGTCCAGTCCCTCGCGGTCGACGGCGAGAACCGGGAGCAGGCCTGGATCGACCACGAGACGCTCGCCGACGGCGCCGTCCTCGACTTCACGATGGGCCCGGAGCCCTCCGACTGGGGAGCGGATCCCGAGGACGCCCGTCCGTCGCCCACCACGGGCGATGAGCCCCCGGAGCCGCTCACCGATCTCCTGGCCGACCCGGCGCAGGTGGGAGGGGTCGAGGGCGCGGAGCAGGTTGTCGACGACGACTCGTCGACCCAGCTCGTCCTCACCCCGGAGGACGCCCTCACCTATCAGTCGGACACCCCGCGCAATGAGGTCACGATGTACACGCTGACCTCGGGCGACGACTCCGTCGGACATCCGACCGCGTGGGTCGTGGAGGGCTCGCGCGATGGCGAACGGTGGTACGAGATCGACCGCCGCGAGGGCGAGGCCTTCGACTGGGAGAACCAGACCCGGCCGTTCCAGGCCACAGGGACGCGCGGCCCGGGCACGTACACCCACTACCGGCTGCGGGTGCTCGAAGGATCTTCCGACGAGATCGGGCTCGCCGAGCTCGAGTTCTTCGACATCGACGTCGACCAGCCCGCCACCGAGAAGTAGGAGCAGACGATGTCGCATCGCCGCCTCGCCCCGTTCATCGCGTTCGCAGCCGCACTGAGCCTGGCCGCCCCGCTCGCCTCCGCCGCGCCGACGGACGCGGCCTCCCCGGCCGACTCGGTCGACCTCGTGAACCCCTTCATCGGCTCCCAGGCCGAGGGGAACACCTTTCCCGGAGCGAGCCTGCCCTTCGGGATGGTGCAGCTCTCCCCGGACACCGGGCACTACGCCGGGTACCGGTACACCGACGACCGCATCCGGGGCTTCTCGATGACCCACGTCTCGGGCGTGGGCTGCGGGCTGGGCGGCGATCTGCCCATGACCCCGATGACCGGACGGCCGGACTCCACCGACTACGGCGAGTACGCGCAGCCCTTCCGGCACGAGACCGAATCGGCCTCCCCGGGGTCCTACCAGGTGACCCTCGATGACCCTGATGGTGCGGTGACCGCGGAGCTCACCGCCACCACCCGCACCGGGCAGCAGCGACTGACCTACGAGGGCTCCGAGGAGTCGGGCCTGATGCTCAACGCCGGGCAGGCGCTGCACGGGATGAGGAGCTCGAAGGTCGAGGTCCTCGACGCCCGCACGATCCGCACGACGGTCGAGGGCTCCGGCTTCTGCCAGGAGACCGAGCCGTACACGCTGCACTTCCTGACCACCTTCGACCGCGACATCGAGAACGTCGACCTCTTCGACGGCGACGAGTTCACCGCCGCGAGCACCGATGGCTCCGCCGCCACCGAGGGGGAGTCGCGGCAGGGAGCCTGGATCGGCTTCGACACCACGCAGGACCAGGACGTCGAGGTCACCACCTCGTTGTCCTGGGTCGACGCGGAGGGTGCCGCCGGGAACCTGGCCGAGGAGGGCGGGCGCAGCTTCGACGAGGTGCGTGATGCCGCCCGCAGCGTCTGGCAGGAGCGGCTCGACGCCATCGCGGTCGAGGGCGGGACCGAGGAGCAGCAGAGCACCTTCTACTCCTCCCTGTACCGCAGCCTGCTGGGACCGCACCGCGGCGACGACGTCGACGGCCGCTACCTGGGCTGGGACGACGAGGTCCACACCGCTGACGGCCACGGGTACTACCAGACCTCCTCGCTGTGGGACACCTACCGCACCCAGATCCAGCTGCTGGCGCTGATCGCCCCGCAGGAGGCGCGGGACCAGTCGATCTCCCTGATCCTGCAGGGCGAGCAGAGCGGGCGGCTCCCGCGCTGGGGATGGGGACCGGTCGAGACCAACGTGATGACCGGCGACCCCGTCACCCCGCAGCTCGTCACGGCCCAGCAGTACGGACTCCTCGAGGGCTGGGAGGATCGACTCTGGACGCAGCTGGTCCAGAACGCCGACACCGTCCCGTCGTCGGACCATCCGGCCAACGGGCGCGCCGGCAACGACCACTACCTCGAGCACGGGTACGTGCCCGCCGAGACCGGGGCGGAGTGCAGACCGGGCGACTGCGACCTGGACCATGCAGGGTCGGCGACGATGGAGTACGCGGTCGCCGATGCGGCGATGTCGGTGCTCGCCGAGGACCTCGGCCACGAGGACGACGCGCTCCGCTACGCCGAGCGTTCCCGCTCCTGGGAGAGCATCATCAACCCGGATACAGGGTTCCCCCAGCCCCGCGATGCCGACGGGGTCTTCGTCGGCGATCCGGACCCGGCCTTCACCAAGGGGTTCCATGAGGGCACCTCCTGGCAGTACAACTGGCTGGTCCCGCAGGACGTGCCGGGGCTGATCGCGAAGATCGGCGGCACGGAGGCCACCAACGAGCGTCTGGACAGCTTCTTCGCCTACGACCAGCTGCTCACGGACCCCGAGGGGACCGCCCGCGACGTCTGGGTCAACAGCGCCTACGACTACTACGGGACCTCCCGCTACAACCCGCAGAACGAGCCGGACCTGCACGCCCCCTACCTCTACCTGTGGACGGGGCAGCCCTGGAAGAGCTCGGACGTGGTGCGGGCGGCGCTCACCCTGTTCTCGGACAACCCCTCCGGCATCACCGGCAATGACGACGTCGGCACCATGTCCGCCTGGCACGTGCTGTCCTCGCTGGGCATCTACCCGGCGATCGCCGGCACTGACGTCCTGACGATCGGGTCCCCGGTCTTCGACCGCGCCGTGATCGACCTGCCGGAGCCGTTCTACGACGGTGATCTGGTGATCGAGGCGCCCGGCACCTCGCAGGACGCCCGCTATGTCCAGCAGGTGGAGCTCGACGGCCGCACGCACCGCCAGAGCTGGCTGACCGCCGCCGACCTGCGCGACGGGGCGGACCTCGATATCGGCCTCGGCACCGAGCCCTCGGACTGGGCCACCCGCCGCGGCGAGCAGCCGCCGGCCCCGGTCCCCGGGCGTGGAGAGCGACAGCAGGAGGATCTCGGCGCCGCGCTCACCACCGAGGCGCCGCTGACAGTGATCTCGGGCGAGGAGACGACGATCGACGCCACTGTGTCGGCCGTGCTGACCGGGCGCGGCGAGATCACGGCCGACGTCGCCCTCACCTCCGACGATGCTGTCGCCGTGACCCCGGAGCAGGGGGAGCTGCGCGTGCAGGGAGACGGTTCCCCGCAGCGCGCCGAGCTGCCCGTGACGCTGACCGTCCCGGCCGATGCTCCCGCGGGCGAGCACACCGTCACCGCGACGGTGACCTCCCGGCTCGGCACCGTCGAGTCCGAGCTGGTGGTGGAGGTGCTGGATACCGGCTGCGAGGCGGCGGGCTCCCAGTGCATCGTGCCGCTGGAGGATGCGCTCACCCTGGACGGCGTCGCCACGCTCGAGGACACCTCGGCGGGGGACTTCGACGGAAAGGGATGGGCCTTCGCGGGCGATGAGCTGCCGGCGCCCGGCGAGGCGCTGGTCGACGACGTGGTGATGCGGATCCCCTCGACCGAGGGCACGGACCCGAACCTGGCGGTCGGCCCCTTCACTGTCGAGGTCGGGCAGCTCACCCAGCGGCTGACCCTGCTCGCCACCGCCCGCAACGGCGATACGAGCGACGTGCCGCTGACCCTCACCTACGCCGACGGCAGCGCCGAGGAGACCACGGTCTCGGTCGGGGACTGGGCAGGCGGCTCACCGAAGTTCGACAACCGGCCGGGCCTCCACCAGGAGTACCGGATCGAGAACGGGGTCGGCCGGGTAGGACCGGAGACCGATCTGTGGCTGCTCGACGTCCCGGCCGACCCGACCCGGGAACTGACCTCGATCACGGTCGGCGACGACCCCGACCTCGCCGTGATGGCGGTGACGGCGCAGCGCGCCTGACCCGCGCCGCCGCAGAGGCGGGCCGGATCGCCGCAGCGTGGTCACTCCAGCGGCGTCGCCGTGGAGCGGCGCACGACCAGCTCGGTCGGCAGCCGCACCCGGCGGCGCCGCCCTGCTCGGCCATGGATCCTCTCCAGCAGCATCTCGGCGCCGACGGTCCCCATGTCGGCGGGGGAGTTCGAGACCACGCTGACCCCCAGCACGTCGGCGAGCTCGACGTCGTCGAAACCGATCAGCGCGGGAGGATGCGCGGCGTCCGCCACCGCGCGCATCCCGCCGACCGCCATCCGGTTGTTGGTGGCGAACACCGCGGTGGGCGGGGAGGGTAGTGTCAGCAGCTGTCGCATCGCGGCCTCGGCCCCGTCGGCGTCGTGGGCGTCGGTGATGATGAGACCCTCGTCGATCGGCACCTCGGCCTCGGCCAGGGCGCGGCGCACGCCGGCGATCCGCTCGCGATGGGTGGGCAGAGAGCCGAGATCGCCGATGACTCCGATCCGCCGGTGCCCCTGGGCCAGCAGGTGGTCGATGGCCGCACGGGATCCTCCGACGTTGTCGAACATGACCTCGTCGACCTCCAGGCCGTGGCCCGGTCGGTCCAGGAACACCGTCGGGGTGCGGCTCTCCGCGTGATGCTGCAGATGACGGTGGTCCGTGCGCGAGGAGACGACGAGCAGGCCGGCGACACGACGCTCGAGGAAACCGCTGATGACGCGTGCCTCCGAGGCCGGGTCCTCGTCGCTGACTCCTGTGAACAGGAGCAGGCCCTGTGCAGCCAGCACCTGGCCGGCGGCATAGGCGATCGCCAGGTAGAACGGGTTGGAGACATCCGCGATGACCATCGCGACGACGTTCGATGTGCTGTGCGAGCGCAGGTCGCGCGCCAGGAGGTTCGGGCGGTACCCGAGCTCGGCGGCTGCCTGCTTCACCCGCTCGTAGGTGATCGGCGCGACGTGCGCCTCATCATTGAGCGCGCGGGACGCCGTCTTGATGCTGACCCCGGCGGTCTCGGCGACCTGTCGCAGCGTGGGGAGCCCCCGCAACGCGTCGTGCGTGGACATTGGGCTCCCTCGACAACTGCTCCGGCATGGTTGTCAGCATGATAGTCGCGCCCTCTCCGCCCTGTTCTCAGCCGCCACATCCGCACGACTGCCGCAGGGTCAGGGTCGTCCCGAGGACCAGATGCTCCACCGGCAGCGAGTGGTCTTCGAGGCGCGCGAGCAGTCGCTCCGTGGCGCGGTGGCCGAGCTGCCCCGGGTCCTGCTTCACCACGCTGATCGCGGGGTCGAACAGGTCCGCGTGGCCGAAGTCGTCGAAGCCCATCAGGGCGATCTCCCGCTGCAGCCCTCGCTGCTGGAGGGCCCTCACCGCTCCCGTGGTGATCTGGTTGCGGGCGGTGAACACCGCGGTCGGCGGGTCGTCGCCGTCGAGGAGGCCGAGCAGCGCTTGCACGATCTCCGCCTCGGTCGTGAGTCCGTCGACGACCTGGAGGTCGTTCGCGGGCAGTCCGGCGTCCTCCCATCGGCGTCGCGCACCGGCGATGCGCTGGGCAGCAGTGTGCAGCGTACCGAGATGGGTGAGTACCGCGACGCGGCGATGTCCGTGGTCGATGAGGTGCGCGATCGCGTCCCGGGCGCCCTGGGTGCTGTCTGCCATCACCGTGTCCACTGTGATCCCGTGGGGTGGGCGGTCGACGGCCACGATCGGGGTGCCCAGGTCGATCTCGTGCTGGAGGTAGGAGAGATCGCCGGGGGAGGGCATGAGGACGAGCCCGTCCACACGACGGGCCAGGAGGCCGAGTGCGAGCTGGCGCTCGCGGTCGGGATCCTCGTCGGTGCTTCCCGTGAAGATGCTGACGCGGTGCTGTTGAGCGGCGTCCTCGATCGCTCGGTGGAGGGCGGCGTCGAACTCGTTGTCGACGCTCGCGACGAGGAGCCCGAGGCTGTCGGTGCGGCCGGTGGCGCGTCGCAGGTTCCCGGCGATCATGTCGCGCCTGTAGTGCAGCTCGGCGGCGGCCAGATGCACCCTCTCCGCTGTCCGCTCGGTGACCCCGGGCTCCCCGTTGATCACGCGGGAGACCGTCTTGAAGCCCACGCCGGCGCGTGCGGCGACGTCCTTCATCGTGGGGCGTTTCCTCGCCACCAAGGGCTCCTCTCAACAGAGGTGGCTCCATGGTCGAGCGACCATGGAGCCACCTGCTGCGTTTCGTCCTGCGGGAGGGTTCAGCCGTCCAGGAGTGCCAGGCGATCGGGGTCGTCGGCGAAGACCTCCTTGGCGTTCTCCTTCGTCACCACCACCGGGTCCAGGGCGTAGATCGGTACGTCGATCGTCCCGTTGTTCTCGGTCTCGTCGGCCGCCGGGGGCTCCTCGCCCTTCTGGTAGGCGGAGATGATCTCGATGGTCTTCGCGACGAGGTCCTTCGTGGGCTTGTGGACGGTGGAGTACTGATCGCCCTTCCAGATGGAGGTGATCGATTCGGTCTCTGCGTCCAGGCCGTCGACGACGGGGACGTCCTGGCCGGCGGCCGTGCAGGACGTGATGATCGCGCGGGCGATCCCGTCGTTGGGGGACAGTGCGCCGTCGATCTGCTTGTCGGAGTAGTTCGCTGCGAGGATCGAGTCCATGCGGCTCTGGGCCTTGCCGTTGTCCCAGTCCTGGGTGGCGGCCTGCTGGAAGTCCACCTGCCCGGAGACGACCACGACGGTGCCGTCGTCGATCTTCGGCTGGAGCACGGACATCGCGCCGGTGAAGAAGTTCGGGGCGTTGGGGTCCGCGGGGCCGCCGCCGAACAGCTCGATGTTGTAGGGGCCCTTTCCCTTGCGCTCGGCGAGGCCGTCGAGCAGCGACTGGCCCTGCAGCTCGCCGGTGCGGATGCTGCCGAACTGCACCACGGCGTCGACCGCGTCGGTGTTCTCGATCAGTCGGTCGTAGCCGATGATCCGCACGCCGGCGTCCTTCGCGGCCTTCAGGGCGCTGCCGAGCTGGGTGCCGTCGATGGGGCCGACGACGATCGCCTTCGCCCCCTGCTGGACCATGGCCTCGATCTGCTGCTGCTGCTGAGGCACCTTGTTGTCTGCCGCCTGGACGAGCGCGGTGAAGCCGGCCTCTTCGAGCTGCGCGGTGAACAGGTCCTGGGCCTCTGCCCAGTTCTGCGTGCCGAGCCAGGGGAGGGAGACTCCGACGGTCGCGTCGGCGTCGAACCCGCCGCCGGCGCCCGAGTCCCCGCCGCTGGTGTCCTCGGCGGTGCGGCCTCCGCCGCACGCGGCGAGGAGGAGGGAACTGGCTGCGGCGACGCCGCCCAGGGCGAACGTCCTTCTCTTCACGCTCGTCATGCTCGTCACGGTCTTCGTGGTCTTCATGGGATCTCCTTATGAGGATGGGTGCCCGCCATCGGGCTCCCAGATGAGGTGATGCGGGGTGAGGTGATGTGGGAGAGGGCGGTGCGCCCGGGGTGGCTGTCGCCCGGTCGCCCAGGGGACTGCGCCCGGCCGCCCAGGGGGATTACTGCCCGGTTGCGCCGGGAGTCGTGGGGGCGATCTGCACGGTCTCGGTGGTGGTCTCCGACTTGGTCCGGTCGCCGAAGAGGCGCCCGCTGATCGAGGGGCGGCCCTGCTGCTTGTTGTAGACGTCGAAGGCGACGGCGGCGAGGAGCACGAGTCCCTTGATCACCTGGGTCTTGTCCTGGCCGACTCCCATGAGGAACAGGCCGGAGTTCAGCGTGGCCATCACGAGGCCGCCGATCATGGTCGCGGTGACGGTGCCGATCCCGCCGGAGACGGCGGCGCCGCCGATGAACACCGCGGCGATCGCGTCGAGCTCCCACATGTTGCCGTCCGAGGGGCCGGCGGAGGTGGCCCGGGCGACGAACAGGATTCCGGCGAGAGCGGCGAGGAAGGACATGTTCATCATGACCAGGAAGTACACCCGGTTGACGCTGACCCCGGAGAGGGCCGCGGCCTGCTTGTTGCCGCCCACGGCGTAGATGTGGCGGCCGAACGTGGTGCGCTGGGTGATGACGTGGTAGATGATCACGAGCGCCACGAGGATCAGGCCGGGCACCGGGAAGGACGTGCCGGGGCGGCCGGAGCCGAACAGGAAGGTGACATAGGCGAGGACCGCGCCGACGAGCACCACGCGGATGATCACGGCGGTGAAATTCAGGCCGGTCTCGCCGTCGGCGACCCGGCGGCGGTAGGTGCTGATCTGGCTCCACGCGTACAGCGCGATCGCGAGGATCCCCAGCAGCAGGGTGGAGTTGTTGAGGTAGGTCCAGCCCGGGCCCCATTCGGGGAGGTAGCCCGCGCCCAGCACGTTCAGCTCGGGCGGCACGGGGACGCTCACGGACCCGCTGATCCAGATCACGCCGCCGCGGAAGAGCATCATGCCGGCCAGCGTGGTGATGAACCCGGGGATCCCGATCTTCGCGAGCCAGAAGCCGTGCCAGCAGCCGATGAGGGCGCCGATCACGAGGCCGGCCAGCAGCGCCGCCCACCACGGGAAGTGGAGGTCGCGCGCGGAGAGGGCGACGCACATGCCGACGAACCCGGCGACCGAGCCGACGGACAGGTCGATGTGGCCGATGACGATCACCATCACCATGCCGATCGCGAGGATCAGCAC
The DNA here is from genome assembly GCF_052379725.1 of Brachybacterium sp. 107. NCBI lineage: Bacteria > Bacillati > Actinomycetota > Actinomycetes > Micrococcales > Dermabacteraceae > Brachybacterium > Brachybacterium sp. 107. The sequence continues at coordinate 24,480 of NZ_JBQSYW010000011.1, forward strand.
GTAGGCGTTGCCGGCGATGAGGTTCTGCATGTTCCCGGGGGTGAGCATCTTGCCCCCGGAGGCGAGGTGGAACCCCAGGAGGAGCGCCACGAGGGCGAACACCATCGTGAACTGACGGAAGTCCGTGCCGAATACCTGTTTCACTACATTCATTGTTCAGTTCTCTCGTTCCTGCGCCGGTCAGGCAGCGGATCCGACGGTGGTGGTCATCATGCGCATGAGCGTCTCCTGGTCCGCCTCGGAGCGAGGCACCTCCCCGGTGATGCGTCCTTCGCAGATGGTGTAGATGCGGTCGCAGATCCCCAGGACCTCGGGGAGCTCCGAGGAGATGACGATGACGGCCTTCCCCTGGTCGGCGAGATCCTGGATGAGGCGGTAGATCTCGAACTTCGCGCCGACGTCGATGCCGCGGGTGGGCTCGTCGAGGATCAGCACGTCCGGCTCGGGGAACAGCCACTTCGCGAGGACGACCTTCTGCTGGTTGCCGCCGGAGAGGGTGGCGACGCCGACGTCGATGCCGGGGGTCTTGATCCGCAACGACTTGCGGTACCTCTCCGCGACGGTGCGCTCCATCGCGTCGTCGATGAGCCCGCGCTTCACGACGGCGCGAAGGTTCGCCGACACGATCGTGTCCTTGATGCTGTCCAGGAGGTTCAGGCCGAGGAGCTTGCGGTCCTCGGAGACGTAGGCGAGGCGATGGCGGATCGCCTGCCGCACGGTCTTCAGCTCGACAGGCGCACCGTGGAGCGCGATCTGGCCGGACTTGTGCACGCCGTAGGAGCGGCCGAACAGGGAGCGTGCGAGCTCGGTGCGTCCGGCGCCCATCAGGCCGGCGAAGCCGACGATCTCGCCGCGCCGCGCCACGAAGCTCTCGTCGTCGCAGACGAGCTTGCCGGGCACGGTGGGATGCTCGACCGTCCAGCCCTTGACCTCGAGGATGACCTCGCCGCCGGTGTTCGGCTCGTGCTCGGGGTAACGGTTGTCCAGGGACCGCCCCACCATGGCGCGGATGATCCGGTCCTCGTCGACCTGGCCGGCCTCGACGTCGTAGGTTTCCACGGTGCGGCCGTCACGGATCACGGTGACGGCGTCGGAGACCTCGGCGATCTCGCCCAGCTTGTGGGAGATCATGATCGAGGTGATGCCCTTGGCCTTCAGACCCTTCATGAGGGTGAGCAGGTTCGCGGAATCATCCTCGTTCAGGGCGGAGGTGGGCTCGTCGAGGATCAGGATCTTCACGTTCTTCGCGAGCGCCTTGGCGATCTCGACCAGCTGCTGCTGACCCACGCCCAACGTCTTGATCTGGGTGCCGGGGTCCACGTCGAGACCCACCCGGGCCAGCAGGTCCAGGCTGCGTCGCCGCAGGGTGCGTCGGTCGATGAGCCCCTTGGCGACGATCTCGTTGCCCAGGAAGATGTTGTCCTCCACGGAGAGCTCGGGGATGAGGGCGAGCTCCTGGTGGATGATGACGATGCCGACGCTCTCGGAGGACTTGATGTCCTTGAAGGACATCTCCTCACCCTCGAACAGGATGCTCCCGCTGTAGGTGCCGTGGGGGTAGACCCCGGAGAGCACCTTCATGAGGGTCGACTTGCCGGCGCCGTTCTCCCCGCAGATCGCATGGATGTCACCCCGGCGGACGGTCATCGTGACGTCGTCCAGAGCCCGGACGCCCGGGAACAGCTTGGTGATGGTGCGCATCTCCAAGATCGCGTGCGGATCGCGCATGGAATATCCCTTCCACTCCTCGTCGAGTGCGACCGTCGACCGGTCGACAACGTTGTCATCATAGAGGTGGAGGGGTCGATGGGTCCGCCGAAAACAGATCACAGGAACGTCACGGTTAAGGAAAGCGGCATCCGCGGCTGCTCTGCGAACGCCTCGAGATGCTCCGGCGTGAAAGGGGCCGCTGTGTGATGGGCCCATCGGGCAGGCAACAGGGCTCTTCAGAGGTGAGGGGCGAGGCACCTCATCCCTGTCCACCCTGGTCGTGCCGCTCGATCGCATCGCCTAGCTCGCGGAGCGCATCGGGGTGGAAAATAGCGCGAGTGCTCAATCGCGCGACGCGGCCGAGCGAGCATCCACGTACTCGTCGGCCTCCTCGCGTGTCAGCGCCCTCACGGCCCCGCTCTCGAGCTCGTCGGCTGGTCGCGCGGCGACCAATGCCCAGGCCCCATCGACCTCGCCGGGCTCTGGTTCGTCGATCATCGGACCGGCTCCAGCACGAGCAGGGAGACTGCCGGCAGCGGGAGCTCGACCGTCAGCTCGAGGGTCCCCTCGGCGCTCGCCGTCACGTCGGCCGCCTCCGTCAGCTCCTCGAGCCCTTCGCGCGCATGGATCTGGGCGAGCTGATCCGCGTCGGGCACTTGGGGCGAGCCCAGTCCTTCCCAGATGGTGTGGCTGTTGGAGTGCTCGGCATCGATGCGGTGATGGGTGAGCCGGTACGTGCCTGCCTTGAGCCCGCGCACGGTGAGGGCGACCGGGGTGGGTGCGTCGGCGGTGCGGTACTGGTCGTCGGTGTGCCGCCACAGAGCGGTGACGATCCGGCCGTCGCTGTCGCGGGAGGCGAGCACGTCAACCTCCTCGGGCATGGCGCGGCCGTCGGCCTGATCCAGGAGCTCGACCCCGTGGGCGACGTCGCTCGTGGCCTCCACCCGAGTCTCCCCGAGGTGCGACAGCAGGCGATAGCCGTTCAGCAACGGCTTCTCGATGCGGTCCGCGGTGAGGAATGCGCGCGTGCCCTCGAAGTAGCGCTCGCCCTCGAAGTAGAAGGCCCACGACATCGCCTGCTGGATGTTCGCGCCCTCGAGGTCGTTGAGATCGAGGAGCTTCTTCATGAGCTTGACCTGGAACACCGGGTAGTACTCGGTGTTCTGGAAGCGGAAGTTCGCGTTGTCGTAGAACGAGAAGTGGGCGGGCACGCCCGCATCGCACTCGTCGATGATCGCCGGCAACGTCCGGTAGGCGGGGAACTGCGCCATGACGCGCAGCATCGAGCGCACCTCGTAGAGCATCTTGTGGGCCGACGGGCTCTGCTGCTCCGGGGCGTCGCCGCCGGTGGGGCCGTACACGCGCCACGGGGTGAAGGAGGAACCTTTGGTGTGGAAGGAGACGAAGTCCAGCGGCAGGTCCTGCTCGTCGGTGTACGCCAGGAACCCGTGCAGGAACTCGGTGCCGCCGCCGGTCACGGCCGGCCCGCCCACCTTCGCCTGTGGCAGCGCGCTGCGCACGCCCTCGACGGTCGCCGCATACAGCTCGTGGAATTGCTGGGGAGTGCCGCGCCAGTAGAAGATGTCCGGCTCGTTCCACAGCTCCCACAGCCAGGTGTCCACCTCGTCGGCCCCGTAGCGCTCCAGGCAGTGCGCGGCCAGTGCGGCGAGCAGGTCCCGCCACCGGTCGTAGTCCCGCGGCGGGTAGGACCACTGGCCCGCCTCGTGTGCCGAGTACATGGTGGGGCTGGGGGTGATCGTGAGCTCGTCGGCCCCGGGCGGGAGCAGATCCCGCGGCGTGAAGCCGATCTCGACCAGCACGTGGTGGCCGGCCTCGACGATCGCGTCGTAGGTCTGATCCAGGATCGTGAAGTCGTAGTACGGGGTGCCGTTGGCGTCCTCGTGGTAGACGTTCCCGTTGCCCCAGTGGGGGATACCGAAGCCGGAGCCCGAGCACAGCGCGTAGTGAGGGCGGATATGGAACCCGGTGCTGGTGAGGTCGCCGAAGGTGTTCAGGAGGTGACGCCCGGTGGGGGTGTAGGTCCAGTTGATCTCGTCGTAGCCGACGCTCTCCCACAAGCGGGTGAGCGGCCCGATCTCGCGGCCGGCATCGATCTGCACCGCGGCGGCGGTGACATGCGGGGCGTCGGGATCGCTCGGGGCGTTGGGCGGGAAGGGTCGGGCGCTGGTGAGGTTCTCGTGGGTGGGCTGAGCGGTCGTGGACACGCGCGGTCACTGCCTTTCGGGGCGTCACGGAGGATGCCTGGCAGGTTACGCGCTCGCACGGTCCATGGGAATGCGCTGTCCATTCGAATGTCCCGCGCACCCCTCCGCGCAGCCCGCCACGCACAGCCGGCCCCGCTCCTCGGGGCGGCGCCAGGGGCGATCCGCCCTGAGCCGGGACGGGCGCTCAGTCCGGTCGGTGCAGATCGAACTTCTGGGCCTCGTCGATCCCGAAGTACGCGCTCGGCCCCCCACCGCGCAGCACCGGGTCAGCTGCGGCGGTGTCGAAGAGTCCTTCGACCAGCAGCGAGTCCTCGATGTGGACGGCGACGACCTCGCCGACGACGAACGAGGAGCCGGATGGCTGGCCGGAGACTGCCTGGAGGTCGATGATCTGGGTGACGCGGCACTCGAAGTTCACTGGAGAGGCGGCCACTCGGGGCGCGGCGATTTCGCTCGATGCGGCGGCCTCCAGCCCCGCGATGTCGAACTCGTCGACCTCGGCGGTCGTCGAGGAGGCGTTCATCCTCTCGGCGAGAGCGCGGGTGACCAGATTCCAGGTGAACTCGCCGGTCTCCAGGCAGTTGGCGACCGTGTCCTTCCAGGCGTTGCTGGAGAACCCCACGAGAGGCGGCTGGTAGTTCAGCGCGTTGAAGAACGAATAGGGCGCGAGATTGCGGCGGCCACGAGCGTCGAGCGTGCCGATCCAGCCGATGGGGCGTGGCCCGACGATGGCGTTGAACGGGTCGTGGGGCAGTCGGTGCCCTTCCGCGGGCCGATAGAAGTGGGTCATCGACTCATTGTGTATGACCATCCGCACCAGAATCGTCGCCCCCGTCGGCTCCCTGCCGGCAACGCCTCGCACCTGTCGTCAGCCTGTGTGCTCGAGCACGGCGAGTCCCGTGGCACGGCTGAGCGTCCGCGATCGGGCTGTGCACCTTCTCCCGGACTGCGCGGCGACAGGGCGCACACTCCGGCAAGCCGGGTAACGTCAGAGGCATCGACGGTGGCCCCGTCTCGACGGAGCCCGCCACCTCCTGTTCTTCCTCCTGTTCTTCCTCGGCCGCGCCGAGACCCCGACCCTTCTGAAGGAGCGCCCCATGAGCGTCCCCCACCTGCTCGATCACATCGTCATCGCCGGCCCCGACCTGGCCGAGATCGTGGACTGGTTCCGCGAGCTCACCGGCGTCACCGCCGCGCCCGGCGGCACCCACCCCACCGGCACCGCCAACGCGTTGGTGGCCCTCACCGTGGACGGCGCGAAGCGCCCCCACTACCTCGAGCTGATCGGTCCCGACCCGGAGCGCGAGGGCGAGGAGCTGCCCAAGACCTTCAGCATCAACCGGCTGAAGAAGCCCACCCTCATCACCTACGCCGTGCACCCCGAGGGCATCGACCAGGTCGTCGAGCGCGCCCGCGCCGCCGGTTTCGACCCCGGTGACGTGGAGGAGCTCTCCCGCACCACCGCGGACGGCACCGAGCTGACGTGGCGCCTCACCCAGGCCGCTGCCCCGCGCAACTACGCCGTCCCCTTCCTCATCGACTGGGGCACGGCCACGCAGCCGGGCCTGGGCGATCTCCCCTCGATCGAGCTGGTCTCCTTCGAGCGCATCGAGGTCAATCCCGCCCCGCAGCAGAAGTCCCTCGACGCCCTCGGCCTCGAGGACGGCGTCGCCGAGATCCGTGAGGCCCGTGGCTCCCGCTTCGTGCTGCAGCTGCGCACCGAGGACGGCCGCGACGTCGAGATCTGAGGCGCGGCCCCGCGTACTCTGACGCCCACGAACCTGACGCTCACGACTGCGACGCGCACGACGACGGGAGAACCATGGCGACGAAGAAGCTCACGAACCTGGTCCCGAAGGGGAACACGCTCGTCAACCTCGCGATGACGATGAGCCCCTTCGCCATCGCCCTGATCAAGAAGGCCGCGGACAACCCCGAGGTGTGGAAAAAGGTCCAGGAGCAGATCCTGCGCCTCGTCCAGCACGAAGGGGACACCCCGGAGGACATGCGCCAGACGATCGACGCGCTGCGCGAGCAGATCGGGTACCTCACCGAATCGGCCGACGACGACGCCGAGGCGAAGCAGGCCGAGACCTGGGGGAAGCAGCTGGAGCAGCTGGACCGGGCCGCAGCGCTCCTGACGGCCCCCGGCGCGACCCGCAAGCAGAAGAAGACCCTCAAGAAGAAGATCGGCATCCTGCGCGCCGAGATCCTCCAGGCCTTCATCGCCGAGGTGGACGAGGACGCACAGAAGGACGGCACCTCAGGCGCGTAGGCGCGAAGGGCGGTCGGTTCCCCCGAGGGGCGCGGCAGCGCCGTTCGGCACCAACTCTCCTCGGGGGTCGCCTAAAAGAGATGGTCAGGCCGCAGGCTCGAGCCAGAGCAGGTTCCGCTCCATCGCGGTCCCGTCGCAGTCCAGACCGATCACGGCGGTCTCTTGGCCGCCGCCGTGGTCGACGTGCCCTCGGGTGAGCTGGTGGTAGTGCCCGTGCAGCCACAGTCGTGGACGTAGTTCCGTGGCTACCTCCCACAGGCGCAGGCGGTTCTCCTCGCAGTAGTCGAGAACCCCTGGGTCCGTGTCCTCGTAGTACGCACCGAATCTCGGATCGAGGGCCAGATCGACCCCGGCGGGGCAGTCGTGGGCCACGACGATCTGTGCGGGTCCGTCGGCGATGGCGCGGTCGATCGCAGCGTTCGGGGTGATCTCGTCCGGCCACCAGGAGACTCCGACCAGCCGCCCCGAACGATCGATCGAGGCCGCTCCGCCGAGTGCCACGGCGACCTCGTCGCCCACGGTGAGGCGCTGGCCATCCCGCAGATGCCGGACCCGAGGCGACACGATTCCGCAGCCCTCACCGTCACGTTCCAGCTGCTCGAGATAGCTCGTGTCGTCGTGATTGCCGCGCACGAACAGCAGCTGCATGTCGTACTCGGCGAGAGCCTGCTCGACGGCCTCGCGGAAGCGCGCCTCAAAGGTGTACCCGTAGTCACCCAGGTGGAGGATGGTCCGTGCGCCGCGAGAGCCGACGGAGGAGATCGCGGACGCAGCCCATCGCGTGTTGCCGTGCCAGTCCCCGGCGACGACCGTGGTGCGTGGATCGAGCGGGATCATCATGACCTCCTGAGCGGGATAGGCACGCCATCGTGGCAGAGGAGACCCAGCGCCGGCACGGCCCGCGCTCGAAATGTGGATGACCGGATCGTCCCGCCGGCGGACTACCCGCGTCGACCGTGCGCGCTGCTCAGGCCGAAGGCGTCGGCGAGACGTGCCGCAGCGTCGGTCGGCGACACGCTCTCGGTATCGATCGCGATGTCCGCGGGAGGGACTTCTCCCGCGAGGCTGCCGGCGGTGCGGAGATGCCGCAGGGTCTCGACGCTGGCGAGCTTGCCGAACTTCTTGCGGTCCGTGTTCTCGATCCGGCGTTCCTGCTCGGCGGCGGAGACCTCGAGGCTCGCGAACCGCACGCGCCCGCCGTGGTCGTTCACCGCGGACACAGCACGCTCGGGGAAGTCGGCGGGAACTGTCGACTCCGGTGCGAACGTGAAGATCAGCGACGTGTCCGCGTCGGCTGCGGCGGCGAACGTGTCCAGCCAGAACGTCTCCCGCAGCCGGACGAACTCCGGTGAGCCGAACTCGAAGACTTCGAGGAGCAGGTCGACGACGAGATGGTTGTGGAAGACGGGGATCCCGGTCAGTTCGGAGAGCTGCCGGGCGACGGTGAGCTTCCCCGACGCGACGGGGCCGTGCAGGAAGACGAGGTCCATCCGGGCACAGTAGTCGGCGCGAGGGTGGCGGCGGAAGGTGATTATCACGCGCAGCCCGCCGCAGCCCGCCGCAGCCCGTTGCGGGGCGCCGATAAGGTTGTCCGTCCTGCTCCTGAACGGAGCGACGCACGCGACCAGGAGTCACCGTTGACCGCATCGTCCGCCCATCCCGAACGCTCTGAGGTCGAGGAGACCCCACCGGAACGGTTCGTCAGCGGCGACCCGTATGCGCTGGACCCGTCGGCCGTGAAGACCCCGCCCGTCGGCTGGAAGGCGTCCTCGAAGTTCTTCGGCCCGGGCCTGATCGTCTCCGCCTCCGTGGTGGGCGCCGGTGAGCTGATCACCGCCACGTCCCTCGGGGCCAAGGCCGGCTTCGTGCTGCTGTGGCTCGTGTTCGTCTCCACCATCGTCAAGGTGGCCGTGCAGATGGAGATGGCCCGCTACTCGATCGTCACCGGTGAGGGCGCGATGGAGGGCTACAACCGGGTGCCGCCCAAGGCCGGGCGCGTCAGCTGGGTGTTCCTGCTGTGGGCGCTGATGGCGCTGAGCAAGCTCATCCAGACCGGCGGATTGATCGGCGGCATGGCCGCGGCCCTGTCGATCCTGGCACCGCTCGGCTTCGGCCCGCTGTCCCCGGCGGCCGTGACGATCTGGGCCGTGGTCGTCACGGTGATCGCGATCGCCACGCTCATCTCGAACAGGTACGGGCTGATCGAGAGCGTCGCGACGTTCCTGACCATGGCGTTCGTGCTGGTCACGGTGCTTGTCGTGATCGCCCTGCCATTCAGCGCCTTCGCCTATTCGGGGGCGGACCTCGCCTCCGGACTCAGCCTCCAGCTGCCCATCGGCGCGATCGGCATCGCGCTGACGATGTTCGGCCTGACCGGCGTGGCCTCCGAGGAGATCACCGCCTACACCTACTGGTGCCTGGAGAAGGGTTACGCGCGCTGGTCCGGCCCCAACGACGGCACCTCGGAGTACCGCGCCCGCGCGCTGGGCTGGATCGCCGTGATGCAGAAGGACGCGATCGTCTCCTGGGTCATCTACACCGTCTCCACCGCCGCGTTCTTCATCCTCGGCGCCGCCGTGCTGCACCCGCAGGGCCTGGTCCCCGAGGGGAACGAGATGATCCTGACCCTGTCCGAGACCTTCTCCGGGGTGTTCGGCGAGGTGGGCCGGATCGTGTTCCTGCTCGGCGCGCTCGCGGCGCTGGGCTCGACGATCTGGGCGGCGATCCCCTCGTGGTCGAGGTCCTGGGCCAACGCCCTGTCCATCGTGGGCGTCTTCGACTGGGCCGACGCCCGCAAGCGCACCTTCTGGATGCGCGTGTTCATCGCCTTCCTTCCGGCGATGTGGCTGCTGACGTTCCTGTGGATCAACGAGCCGCTGCTGATGATCATGGTGGGTGGCATCGCCGGGGGCATCTTCCTGGCAGCGGTCGCCATCTCCGCGCTCTACCTGCGCGGGCGCATCGAGCCCGCGCTCCGCGGCGGCCGCTTCATCTACATCGCGCTGATCATCAGCTCCCTCGCGATCATCGCGCTCGGCATCTACTCGGCCGTGACCACGGTGATCGGCTGATGGGCGAGAGCCCTGTGAGCCCTGCACCCCGCCCAGACCGCCCTCGACACGGAGCCCGCTCGTGACCCCTCGCCCGGACCCCGCGCCGGCCGTGCACCCCGGCGTCGCCTCCACCCTGCGTGCGGGGCTAGACGAGATCGGCCGCATCATGCCCACGGATCTGCGCACCCTCGAGGACATCCTCGAATACCGCCGGGTCGGCGCCGCCCGCACCACCACCGCGGCGGAGATCGCCACCCGCCTCGGGCTCACGGCCGCCGAACGGACCGACGTCCCGGCGTGTCCCGTGACCGTGTTCGGCACCGGCCGTGTCCCGGCCGCCAGGGTGCTGTTCCTCCACGGCGGCGGGCTCATCGCGGGCTGCCGCTTCGATGGGGCCGACGTCATCGCCCGTCACGCCGACGCCCTGGACCTCGAGGTATGGACGCTCGAGTACCCGCTGGCGCCGGAGCAGAACCTCGACGCGATGATCGACGTGGTCCTCGAGGTCATCGCCTCGGCAGGAACGGATGTACCCCTCGTGCTCGCCGGCCAGAGCGGCGGGGGAGGCCTCGCCGCGGCGACCGTGATCGCCGCCCGCGACCGCGGGATCCACCTCGACGGTCAGCTGCTGGTGTGCCCCATGCTGGACCGGACCGAGCGCCCCTCGACCCGGCAGTTCGCGGACTCCCCGGCCTGGAGCGCGATCTCCCACCGCACGGCCTGGTCGCACGTGCTCGACGGCGCGCAGACCCTGCCACCCGGCGAGACCGCGGATCTTCGCGGAGTGCCGCCCACCTTCCTGGACACCGGGGGCGCGGAGCTGTTCCGCGACAGCATCCTCGACTACGCCGCACGGCTCAGCGCCGCCGGCACCGCGGTCGAGCTGCACATGTACTCCGGGGCCTTCCACTCCTCGGACTGCGTGCTCGAGGACGCCGAGGTCTCCCGCGATGCGCACCGAGCCCGGGAGAGTTGGCTGCGACGTGTGCTCGCCAGGGACGTGTGAGGCAGATGCGTCTCCCCGCCGGCCCTACCCGTCCTGCATCCGGGCCCTGAGCACGTCGAACTCGCACCCCGGAGCATCGGGATCGAAGCCGCGCTGGCTCAGCCAGCGCGCCACCACCAGGCTGCGCAGCGACCACCAAGCGCGGATCACGTCCCGGTCCGCGCCCGGGCCGTAGCCGGCGAGCAGGTCATCCAGGCGTTCCTCGTGCCCGAGGGTCAGGATGGCGAGGTCGTACATGGCGTCACCGGGGGCGGCCTCGGACCAGTCGATGATCCCGGTGACCTCGTCCCCGTCGACGAACACGTGGGTGAGCTGCAGGTCGCCGTGGATGAACGACGGCGACCAGGGCCGCAGCGCCGCCTCGGCGATCTCCCGGTTGCGATGGATCACCTCAGCCGGCAGAACAGCATGGTCGAGCAGCCAGGCGCACTCCCGGTCGAGCTCCGGCGCCATGCCCTCGAGCCGTTGTCCGGGCCACGGAGGCAACGGGGCGTCGTGCAGAGTGCGGATGACCGCGCCCGCCGCAGCCCATGCCGCCGGCGTCGCGGGCGACGGTTCGCCGAGCACGCCCAGCGCCCGGCCCGGCACAGCGGCGATCGCCAGTACGGGCGGCCGGTGCCAGAGGATCTCCGGGGTCGGGACGGGCGCCATACCCATCGCCCGGATCTCGATGTCCGCGTGCGCCGGGTCGCCATCGACCTTGAAGAACACGTCGCCCACGCGCAACGTCGCGCGTTCGCTGTGGGCGACGACGACCTCCACCTCATCCATGCGGGTCATCCTCGCGGATCTGGCCACGGATGTCACCGGATTAGTCGTACGAAGTTTCCGCCCATGCTGCGTGTACTTCCTGCCAGCCCTGCAGCTCCTGTTCCAACGTCGCCGCCACGTCAGGCACCTCCGCCGAAACGTCCCGGCTCTCGGCCGGATCGGCGTCCAGATCGAACACCGCCTGCCCCACCGACGTCGGCGGGTCCATGCCCTCGCGGGCGTCGACCACCAGCTTGTAGCGGCCGCGCCGCACCGCCCACTGCGCCTGGTAGGTCCACATCAGCGAGCGCTCTGGCGCTGCCGCTTCGCCGCACCATGCTTCGAGCAGGGAGACGCCGTCGACCTCCGGCAGGTCTGCCTCGGCACCGTCGACGGCGTGCAGGATCGTGGGCAGCAGATCCATCATCAGACCCGGCTCGTCGAACTCCGTACCCGCCGGGAGATGGCCCGGCCACGACGCGATGCTCGGCACCCGGATCCCGCCCTCGAACACGGAGCCCTTCGACCCGCGCAGTCCGCCGGCCGAACCGCCGGTGTAGGAGATCTCCTCGCCGCCCAGCCAGTTGCGGCTCTCCCGCGAGGGGCCGTTGTCCGAGGAGAACACCACCAGGGTGTCCTCGCGGATGCCTGCCTCATCCAGCGCCGTGAGGATCTCGCCGATCGCGTCGTCCATCGCCGCGATCATGGCGGCCAGCTCCTGGCGACCCGGCGGCAGGTGCGCTACGCGATCCATGTGCTCTTTGGGAGCATGCAGCGGGTAATGCGGGGCGTTGAACGGGACGTAGCAGAAGAACGGGTCCTGTCCGGCGCGCGAGGCGTGGCGGGTGATGAAGTCCGCGGCCCGTCGGCCGATCACCGTGGTGAGGTACTCGCCGTTCAGCCAGACCTCGTCGTCCCCGTCCCACAGGTCGTGCACCGGGTTGTCGCGGCCCCAGTAGAAGATGTGCGAGTAGTAGTCCACGCAGCCGGCGCGCAGTCCGAACACCTCATCGAACCCGTAGCGCGTGGGGGCGTAGGCGGGGTCCACGCCCAGGTGCCATTTGCCGAACAGGCCGGTCGCGTAGCCGCGTTCGCGCAGGTGGGAGGCGAGCGTGGCCTGGTGGGGGAGTCCCACGGTGTCGCGCCTGCCGCCCAGGATCGACTCGACCCCGGCATGGCCCGGGTACTTCCCGGTGAGCAGGGAAGCCCGCGAGGGCGAGCACACCGGGGAGTTCGCGGACCACTGGGAGAGCTTCACCCCGCTCGCGCACAAGGCGTCGAGGTGCGGGGTGGGGATGTCGTCGGCGCCGAAGCAGCCGAGGTCGCCCCATCCCAGGTCATCGGCATAGAGGATCACGACGTTCGGGCGGTGGTGGTCGGTCATGGTCGCTCCCGGTGCGGTGTGGCCGTCATGTCGACGAGCGGAGCACACGATAGCGGTGGTGGGTCTCGCTCGCGAAGGCCGATGTCTCGAGGCGTTCCAGTTCTATGTGCCGGCCCAGCCCGGCGAACAGGGAGATGCCCTTCCCGAGCAGCACCGGGGCGACGTCGAGATGGAGCTCGTCGACCAGCCCGAGCTGGAGGCACTGCCGCGAGATGCTGCCCCCGAGCAGACTGACCCATCCGTCGCCCGCTGCCCGCTTCGCCTCCTCGACCGCCTGCGCGATATCGTCGACCACGAAGGTGTAGGTGACGCCGTCGCGCTCGATCGGCTCGTGAGCGGTGTGGGTCATCAGGTAGACCGGCACCGTGAGCATGCCGCCGTACGGGATCTCGCCGTCCTCGATGGTCTGCGTGCGGTTCGCTCCTCCGACCACGGCGCCGATGCGCTCCAGGACCTTCTCGACGACGGCGTCGTCCTCGGGGGCGGAGGGTCGGCCGAACATCCAGTCCACCCCGCCGTCCTGATCTGCGAGGATTCCGTCGACGGTCAGTGTCGCATGCACGATCGTGGTCGCCATGAGCGTATCCTTTCGTGGGGTGGGTCCTCTGAAGGGGTGTGTCGACGGAGCGGGATGAGCCTACTGAGCGGGATGAACCGTCAGGCTCACCGTGACGCCGATTCAACCTCGACCGTCTGGTGCCCAGCAGTTCCTGGCCGACTCCTGACGGCAAGGCCTTGCCGGCCTGTCAGACCGCGGCTCGGTCAGCCGCCCACCACCTCCCACGACACCACGCTCACCGAGTGCGCCAGCGCCACGAAGACCCCGCCCGTCAGCTCCTGCGTGCTCTCGCGGATCCCCAGCACATCGGGGCTGCTCAGCGTGTTCACGGCGAACAGGTCCTCGGCGTCGGCGCCCAGGGTGTGCACCGTGACCGGGCCGTCGACCAGCTCGCTGTCCACGGCGAGCACCGCCTCGACGTCCTCGTCGGCGGAGCGGTTGATGACTGCGACATACCGGCGCGAGCCGTCCTTCGAGGTCGACGCGCTCACGTCGAGCACTCCCACGGTGGTCAGCACCGAGACGCAGTGCGCCTCGCCGCCCCAGCCCTGCTCGCGCCGCACCGGCTGGGTCACGGCGGGCCCGGCCACCCGGGCCGGGAGCGGCACGGTGCCGAAATGGTTGAGGTACAGGTCCCACACGTGGAAGGTCGCCGAGCGCACCAGGCCACCCTCGCGCACGGCGAGCAGGCCGTTGGCGTTGACAAGGTTCACGGTGTTCGCCATGGTCACCGGCACGAGGTTCCCCGCGGTGCGATGGATCGCGTGGAAAACCCCGGAGTAGAACAGGGCGTCGGCCAGGGTGCGCGGCGAATAGCGGCTCACCCGCCAGCCGTTCTCCGCGGAGACGCCGGGCTCGTCGGAGGGACCGGAGGTGTCGCGCTCGGCGATGCCGCCGTCGGCCCCGGGCTGCGGGTCCTCCCAGCTGCGCGGCTCGAAGTGGCGCATGTTCCACTCGTCGAAGGCGATCTCGAGGGGACTGGAGATGCCGTGACGATCCGCGGCGGCGGCGACCTTCTCGGAGAACCCCTGCAGCACCTTCTCGAAATGCACCGCCTGCGAGACCACGGCGTCGAACTCCTCGCGCGAGGGATCCACGAGGTGGAAGCTCGCACCGTAGGCGTGCACCGAGAACCAGTCGGTGATCTCGCCGAGCTCACGCACCACCACGTCCGTCCACCGGTCATCGTCCAGCCCCACGCACACGAATCGGATCGAGGCGTCCACCGCGCGCATGAACCGCGCATGCTCCAGGGCGTCCTCTGCGTAGCGCTCGGGGCTGCGGTGGCCCATCTGCCAGGGCCCGTAGACCTCGTTGCCGATGCCCCAGATCGGCACCGCGCGAGGGCGCTCGAGGCCGTCGGCCGCGCGGCGTCGGGTCATCTCGGTGTCCCCGGCGTAGTTCGTGTACTCGACCCAGCGCACCGCGTCTTCGACACTGCGGCAGCCATGCGCGAGATAGGGGGTTGCGCCGGTGGCCTCGCACCAGGCGAGGAACTCCGGGGTGCCGAAGCGGTTGGTCTCCTCCGAGCCCCAGGCGAGCTCGAGTCGACGAGGTCGTTCATCGCGCGGGCCGGTGCCGTCCTGCCACCAGTAGGCGGACGTGAAGTTCCCGCCCGGCCAGCGCACCACCGGCAGGCCCAGGTCACGGCAGGCGTCGATGACGTCCTGCCGGCATCCCTCCAGCGGGCCGTCGCCGCTCACGGACAGCTCCGAGCCCTCGTCGAACACTCCGCCCTCGATGTTGCCGAAGAAGGCGGATTCCAGGAAGTGGCCGTAGATCTTCGGATCGATGGGGCGCGGTCCGGTCGTCTGTGTGAGATCGATGCGGGCGGGGGACTGCGGGGTCATGGGTGCCTTTCGGAGAACAGGGGGCCTCATCGACCCGTTCGTCGTCCCGACAGCATGGTGGCGACCGGCGGGTCCCGCAATGGTGTGCCCCGATTCTGGACGGGCGGCCGACGGCGCCGCCCCGGTCCGGGCCCGCGCTCACCCCGCGAGCAGGCGCTCCGGGATCGCCTCGCGCCCGTCGACGCCCGCCACCAGCGACGCATCGATCGTGGAGCCCTGGCGCACGATCGTGAGCGTGCCGCGGTTCTCGAGGATCACCAGCTCGACCTGCTGAAGGTCCAGCACGCCGGAGATCCGCAGCCGGTTCAGCAGGTCCTGCTCCGACAGCCGGCGCCGACGCAGAGCGCTCGCCACGGTGCGTCCGCCGACCATCACCACGGAGGGCCGACGGAACGATCCCATGGACCGGGCCCGCCTCGTGCGCCGCAGCGTGCCCACCAGCCATTCCAGGAGCATCAGCGTGTTCAGCACGATGAGCGCCCCGAGCAAGGTGGGGGACTCGCCCAGCATGGCCCGCGCGGTGACGCCGCCGATCACGGCGAGCACCACGAAGCTGCCCACGGTGGGGTTCGCCATCAGCCGCTGCCCGGACACCTGAACGAGCAGGGAGAAGAACACGTAGAGCACCACGGCGGAGAGGATCACGCCCAGCGCGCCGCTCCAGCTGATGCCGAGGTAGTCCTGCCAGATGAGGTTCCAGTCGATCATCCGTCCATTGTCGGGGACCGGTCGCGGCGCCGAGCACGGACGCCCTGCGGACGGCCCGGGCCGTTCAGGGAGCGGCTCGTCCGTTCATTCCGCGACGGCCCACACCGCCTCGGGCACGAGACCGACCTCGACCAGGGTCCCCGGCGGCCACGGTTCGTCCGTCGGCCCCAGCGGCCGGCGGACCACGAGCGTTCCCGCATCGGTCTCGACGTCGTGGTCGACGTGGTCGCCGCCGAAGGTCGTCGAGAGCACTCGCCCCAGACGGGGATCGACGCCTCGGCGCTCCTCGATCCGCGTCATCGTGAAGGCGTGCGGATGCCCGAGCACGATGCACTCATCCCCCTCCCGTCGCAGCTCGGAGGATGCCGGGACCTCCCATGACGAGCCCAGGATGCTCACCTGCGCCCGATGCCCGCCGCCGTCGTCCACCAGCCTCTCGACCTGCGCCGACAGATAGTTGGGGACGCCCACACGGGTAGCGACCCAGGCGCTCGCCGGATGGGAGTAGACCTCCCGCGGGGTGTCCACCTGCACGAGGATCCCGTCACGCATGACGGCGATCCTGTCGGCCACGGCGAGCGCATCGGACCAGTCGTGGGTGACGAACAGGGAGGCGCTCCCCATCCGCCGGTGGATCCGCGAGATCTCCCGCAGCAGACCTCCGCGAGCGGCAGGGTCCACGTGCGCGAGCGGTTCGTCGAACAGCATCACCTCGGGCCGACGCACGAGGGCGCGGGCCAGGGCGACGCGCTGACGCTGGCCGGCGGAGAGCTCATGGGGGAGCCGGTCGGCGAGGGTGCGGAGGTCCAAGGAGGTCAGCGCGACGTCGAGCACGTCGGCCGCGGTGAGGTCTCCCTCGCGGCGCTCCACCGCGAAGGCGACGTTCTCGGAGACCGTGAGCTGGGGGAACAGCACTGGGGTCTCGAACATCATCGTCGCGGGGCGCCGCTCCACCGGGATCCGCGCCATATCGCGGCCGCTGATGCGAACGGTGCCTGTGGGGAGTCGCTCGAGTCCGGCGACGCGTCGCAGCAACGTGGTCTTCCCCGAGCCCGACGGACCGATCACGGCGATCATCTCCCCGGGGCTCACGTGGAGATCGACCCCGGCGACGCCTCTCAGCTGGAGCCCGGCCCGCGCGGTCATGAGGACCTCGCTCGCGCGCCGAGGGCCGCGGCGCTCGCCGAGGCGACCAGGGCGCTCGCTCCACCGACGACGAGGGCGACGATCCCCGTCAGGGCGAAGGTCTGCTCGAGGGCGGCCCGATCGAGCAGGTCGAGGGCGAAGGAGGCCACCATCGGTGCATCCGGGGTGGAGACGAACACCACCGGCGAGACGGAGACGATGTTGCGGGCGACCACCGCCGCCGCGGTCGCCGCGACGAGCGCCCCGGTCTGCGGCACCACGAGCTGCAGGGTGATGCGCCGTCGGCCCGCCCCGAGCACGCCGGCGGTCTCGTGCAGGGCCCGCGGGACCCGGCGCTGCCCGGCACGCGCGGCGAGATGCACCATCGGCACTGCGGGTGCCATGAACACGGCGACGAGCGCCACAGATCCGGAGGCGAGCGATGCCCCGCCGACCAGGGCGGGCAGCTGCCCGAACGGAGTAGGGGTCTCGAACCCGTAGGCCAGGAAGATCGCGATGCCGAGGGTGGTGCCCGGCATCAGCAGCAAGGAGGTCTGCAGGAGGTCCACGCCGCGGGCGAGACGCGTGCCGCCCTGGTCGGAGGCCCATGCTGTCATCAGGCCCACCGGGACGGCGAGGAGCAGTGCCACCAGCGCGTAGCGCACGGTCGACCCGATCACGTCCATCATCGTCGGCGTGAGCAGCGACCCCCGAGCCCGGATCATCGTGGCGGCGGAGGCGAGCACCAGGAGCAGCACGACGGCCAGGACCAGGACGCTCAGGACCCGGCAGCCGTGCACGAGGATCGAGCGGGGCAGCACCAGCCGGGGGCTCGCACCGTGACCCTGCCAGGGATCCACGAGCGCTCCGGCCTCCCGTCGGCGCCACATCGCCAGGAGGAGGGGGAGCACCGGCAGGGTCAGCAGGACGGCGATGAGCGCGGCGGTGCTCTCCCCGCCCCACGCGATCACCTCGATGTAGGCGGTGTGGGCGAGGGTCGGCATCCGACCGCGCAGCACGGCCGGGATCGAGGGATCCGACAGGGCGGAGACGAACAGCAGCGCGGTCGAGACCGCGAGGGGGACGCGCAGCGGTGGCAGCAGCACCAGTCGGATCACCTGCGTCGCGCGTGCGCCGGTGACCTGGGACATCTCCACGAGCCGTGGATCCACCTCGCGCCAGGCCATCCTGATCGTCAGATACGGGATCGGCAGATGCGCCACGACCATGGCGAGGGTCATCCCCAGCGCTCCGTAGACGTCGGGCAGGATCCCGGTGAGCAGACCACCGCGCCCGCCGACGGCGACGACCGCTGCTGCGACCACATAGGGAGGGACGAGCAGGAGCGCGCCGATGGTCGCATCGAGCACACGCCTCCATCCCTGGGAGAGCGTGCGAGCGGTCAGCGCCAGCGCGAGGCCCACCGCGGTACCGATCACGGTGACGACGACGGCAAGGGCCAAGGACACCGCCAGGGTGCGCCCGAGACCAGGGACGACGCCTGTGGTCGCGACCGCAGCGATCGCCTGCGACACCATGCGCAGCACCGGCCAGCCGACGACGACCGCTGCGCCCGCGCCGGCGACGACGAGGGAGGCCGCTGCAGCGGTGCGGGGCCAGATCCTGCTCACCGTTCGACCTCCTCCGTGTACCAGGCGAGGAGAGCATCCCGGCGTGAGGAGCGCTCGGCGAGCGAGGCGCCGATCACCGGATAGCGACCGTCCGCGAGGACATCGGCGAGGTTGCCGGGAAGGTCCGAGCGGGTCGGGATCTGGTCGATGCCGCTCGCGGCGCCGGCCCGCTGGCCGTCGGCCGAGAGCGCGAAGTCGAGGTACTCCCGGGCGGTCCCGGGATGCGGGGCATCGGCCAGCATGGCGACGGCTCCGACCTCGTAGCTCGTCGCGTCCTCGGGCAGCACCACCTCGACAGGGCTGCCGGCGGCGCGGGCGGCCTCGCAGTACGGCGCGAAGGTGATGGCGACGGCAGTCTCCCCACGCGCGACCACCTGCGCCGGCGCCGTGCCGGAGCGGGTGAACTGGAGGACCTGCCCGTACAGGCCGGCGAGATACTCGCGGCCGGCGTCCTCGCCGAGGCGGTCGATCTGCAGCGACATCGCCGTGTAGGCGGTGCCGGAGGTGCGAGGGGATGCAGTGCTGATCTGACCGTCCAGTGCCGGATCGAGCAGATCGTCCCAGGTGCGGGGGATCTCGGTGCCGAGGTCGGAGATCGCCTGCGGAGCCACGCAGAAGGCCAGCATCGAGGAGTACACGCCGCTCCAGCGGTCCTCGGGGTCGCGGAAGTCTTCGGGGATCCCCGCGGCCTGCACGGAGCGGTACGGGGCGAGCAGTCCCTCGTCGGCGGCCTCGACGTACATCTCGGAGCCGCCGCCGTGCCAGACGTCGAACTCCGGCAGATCCTCGCCGTGCCGGATCCGCTCGAGGGCTTCCGACGTGGGCAGGCGCACCGTGGTCGCGCCGTACCCGGTGCGTTCGGTGAACGCGCCCGCCCAGGCGCGGCAGACCTCGGCGTCGTTGGAGCAGAGGACGGCGAGGTCGCGATCATCCATCTGCCTGTCGCCGGTCGCCGTGCAGCCCGTGAGGGCCAGCAGTGCGAGCACCACCAGCGCACTCACGGCGCGCGGCGACCGACGAGGAGGAGTCATGATCCTTCGAGGGTAGGCCAGGGATCAGCTGTCGGACGTGGAGGCCTGAGCCTCTTCCGCCTCCGCCGCGAGTCGCTTCTCCTCGCGGGCGCGCATCAGCGCCTTCTCGTCCTTGCCGATCACCCACATGATGCCGACGACGAGCAGCGCGCATGCGGTCAGCACGGCGAAGGAGACGTCCCACCCGAACGCGTGCACCATCAGGCCCACGCCGGAGGAGGCGAGCGTCGCGCCCAGCAGGTAGCCGAACAGGCCGGTGAAGCCTGCGGCGGTCCCGGCGACCTGGCGCGGGGAGAGATCGATGGCCTGCAGGCCGATGAGCATCACCGGGCCGTAGATGAGGCCGCCGATGACCGCCACCAGCGCGATCGAGATCCACAGCGGAGCAGCGGCCGGAACCTGCCAGTAGGCCACCAGGGCGATGGCCGTCAGGGCCATGAACAGCATGCCGGTGCCGGACCGGTAGCCGCGGAAGATCTTGTCGGAGACCCAGCCGCACAGCAGGGTGCCGACGATCCCGGCCAGCTCGAACACCACGAAGCCCGTGATGCCGTCGGAGATCTCCGCCCCGCGCGTATCCGCGAGGTAGACGGTGATCCAGTTCAGCACCCCGTAGCGCAGGGCGTAGACGAACACGTTGGCGACGGCCAGCAGCACGATCACGCGGTTGGTCAGGACGTGCTTGCGGACGAACTGCCACATGGACAGATGCTCATCGGCGTCGTCGATCTCGACCTTCGCCGGATCATCGCGGTGCTCTTCGATGGGCGGCAGGCCCTCGGAGACGGGGGTGTCGCGGATCAGGAAGAACGCCACCACGGCGACGATCAGGGCGATCACCGCGGGGAACCAGAAAGCGGCCCGCCAGTCGTCGGCCGTCCAGGCCAGTGCGGCCGCCGCGGCGACGCCGAGCCCGGCTGCGCCCACGTTGTGCGCGGTGTTCCAGATGGAGGTCTTCCAGCCGCGCTCGTTGGTCGAGAACCAGTGCACGAGCACGCGGCCCGAGGCTGGCCATCCCATGCCCTGGAACCAGCCGTTGATGAACATGACGGTCGCGAACACCGCGATGGATCCGGAGACCCACGGCACGAAGGCGACGAAGAGGTTCGTCAGCGCCGAGAGGGCGAGGCCGATGGGCAGGAAGTATCGGGCGTTGGAACGGTCGGAGACCGTGGCCATGAAGAACTTCGAGAGGCCGTACGCGAACAGCACGGCATTGGCGATCAGGCCGATGCCGAGGGTGCTCAGCCCCTTGTCGTCCATGAGGAGCGGGGCCACCAGGGAGACGTTGTTCCGGATCAGATAGAACCCGGCATAGCCGAGGAAGATCCCGAGGAACACGTTCAGGCGGCGGCGGGGATAGACCCGCTGCACCTCCGCGTCGTCCAGGCGCGGCTTCGGGGGCGGGGCAGAGAGGAACCCGCGGCGCTTCGTCGGGGCAGACATCGTTCTCCTTCGTCATCGGGGAGGGACCGGACGCAGGGCGAGCCCCGGGGTGCTCCCCGGAACCGGTGCTCCGTTGCAGCACGTGCGTCCGTCCCCTTCAGCCTGCCCAGGCGTCGGTAACCGTGGGGTGGCGCTCGGTGACGATCGGTGACGAGATCAGTGCGGACGGGTCGAGGGCAGCACGCGGACTCGGTAGCCCTGGCCCCGGACCGCCTCGATGAGGTCCGCGGGCGCGCCCTGGGCGCGCAGCTGCTGGCGCAGCCGGTAGATCATGGACTTCACCATGTCGCGACCGCCCTCGGCGCGGCTCGTGCCCCAGACCTCGTGGAGCAGCGTCCGCAGAGGCACCGCACGGCCCGCGTCCTGGACGAGGCGGCCGAGCAGTCGCAGCTCGGTCTCCGGCAGGTCGAGCTCGGCGCCGTCCCAGCTCGCGCTGCCCCACTCGAGGTCGACCCGCAGAGGCCCGCAGCGGAGCGCCTGGCCGGCAGAGTCCGCGACGGACGTCGACCCCGAGGAGCGTCGCAGGATCGCCTGCACCCGCAGGGCGAGCTCGCGGGGGCTGAAGGGCTTCGTGAGGTAGTCGTCGGCCCCGGCGGTGAGCCCGGCGACGCGGTCGTCGACCTCCCCGAGTGCGGTGAGCAGGATGACCGGCACGTCGGAGGTCTCCCGCAGCGACCGGCACAGCTCGATGCCGCTCTCCCCGGGGAGCATCACGTCGAGCACGACGAGCTCGATCGGCTCGGAGTCGAGTAGGGCGCGTGCCGCGGTCGCGTCGGAGGCGGTGCGGGTCCGAAGCCCCTGAGTCTCGAGCGCGAAGGAGATGATCGCCGTCATCTGCTCCTCGTCGTCGACGATGAGGACCAGGGGCGCCTCCGGGGCCGTGGGGCTGCTGGAGCTCGTGGAGTCAGACATGGGCGTCCTCCTGGGAGGGCCACGGCAGCACCACGAGGATGCGGGTGCCGCGGCGGACGAGGGAGTCGACGACGACGCGTCCGCCGTGCGCATCGACGATCTGCCGGATCACGCCCATCCCGAGGCCGGTGCCCTGAGGGTGGCCGCTGACCTGGGGTGCGAACAGCTCAGCACGTTGCTCGGGGCTCATCCCCGCGCCCTCATCGGACACAGCGATCGTGGTGCCTTCGGCGGTCGCCTCCACACGGACGGTGACCTCGGCATCGCTGCCGGCATGGCGAACCGCATTGTTGATCAGGTTCCACAGCACCTGGCGGATCATGGCACGGTCGACGTCGAGCACGAGGGGTCCACCCCGGCTGTCCAGATGCAGAGGCGTGCTCCGGATCCGCCGCAGCTCGAGGACCGTCTCCCGGACCAGCGTCCGGATGTCGACCGCGGTGCGGTCCAGCGTCGGCTCACCCGTCTCGAGCCTGGCTTCGAGCAGGAAGTCCTCCGCCATGCTCACCACGAGCGACGTGTTGCCCACGATCGTGTCGACGAAGTAGCGCTGCGTGGCGTTCAGCGGTCCGGGAGTCTCCTCGGCGAGCAGATCGGCTGCGCCCTTCACCAGCGTGAGCGGAGTGCGGATCTCGTGGGAGAGGACCCGTGCGGACAGCTTCTCGGGAGGGCTCGCTCCGGTCTCGCCGTCGCCGTCGTCGTCTGAGGACGCCGACGATCGACGGCTCCTCAGGGCGATCGCTCCGCCGCCGACGAGAGCTCCCAGCAGGAGGGCAGCAAGCAGCAGAGCGGCGAGCTGCCACCCCTCGAACTGAAACACGTCTCCTGACACATGGCCAGGGTATTCGTGGATGCCGCCGGGCGGTGACTGCCGCCCTTTTCAGCTGCCCATCGGCTGCGCTGCCGAGGCCGTCCCGCTCCGGCCAGCGCCCTGCTGGATAGGCTCGCCCTGAGTACCGACGCCGTTGCTGCACGAGGAGGCCCCTGATGCCCAGCCCTGAACACCTCGACGCCATCACGCAGGACGACCTGATCGCCACCGGCGCCACCCGCTGGGCCGGCGACGCCGACGTGATCGGCGCTTTCGTGGCCGAGATGGACTTCGGCATCGCCGAGCCGATCACCGAGCGTCTGCATGTCGAGGTGGATCGCGGAGCCTTCGGCTACCTCCCCGCCCACCTGGCGACCGAGCTGCACGGGGCCACCGCCGGCTTCCTGCAGCGCCGCACGGGCTGGACCGTCGACCCCGCGCACATCCACGAGATGCCCGACGTCATCTCCGTGTTCCAGGCCGTGATCGGGAACTTCCTGCGGCCGGACTCGAAGATCATCGTGCCCACCCCGGCCTACATGCCCTTCCTCGAGGTCCCCGAGCTCATGGGCCGCGAGATCCTCGAGGTCGAGATGCTGGTGGAGGATTCCGGCGACTCCGGTGTGCACTACTCCTACGACCTCGCCGCGATCGAGGCGGCGTTCGACGCGGGCGGTGAGCTGCTGGTGCTGTGCAACCCGCACAACCCGACGGGCCGGGTGTTCACCCGCGAGGAGATGGAACCGCTCGTCGAGCTGGTGGACCGCAAGGGCGGGCGCGTGTTCTCCGACGAGATCTGGCTGCCGCTGGTGCTGGAGGGCGAGCACATCCCCTACGCCTCTCTCAGCGAGACCGCAGCCGGGCACACGATCACCGCGGTCGCCGCCTCCAAGGCGTTCAACCTGCCGGGGTTGAAGTGCGCCCAGCTGGTCACGAGCAACGACGCGGACCGCGAGCAGTGGGAGCGCGTGGGCCATTTCCCCATGCACGGCGCCGCGAACCTCGGGCTCGCCGCGACCGCCGCCGCCTACACCCAGGCCGAGGACTGGCTCGACGACATCGTCGGCTACCTGCGACGCAACCGCGAGACCCTGGTGGAGCTCGTCGCTTCCCTGCTGCCGAAGGCGCGCCTGACCACGATGGAAGGCACCTATGTGGCATGGCTCGACCTGCGCGTCTACGGCATCGAGGGGTCGCTGCACGACCATCTGCTCGAGCGCGCCCGGGTGGAATGCACCGAGGGCACCGCCTGCGGATCGGCGTGGTCCGGGCACGTGCGCCTCATCTATGCGATGCCGCGCCCGCTCCTGATCGAGGCGATCACCCGCATCGTCCGCGTGCTGGAACCGGGCCGCGCTGACGGGTGAGACACCGGGCAGGTGGGGCCGATGCGACCGATGGCCTGTCAGTCCTTCCAGGCCCGGTCAGTCACTCCAGAGGTTGGGGCCCGTCGAGTTCGCGGAGATGGTGAGTTTCGCGGACCAGTTCGGCCAGGCACGCCAGCCGTTGGGCTTCGCGTAGCAATGACCCTCAGCCTCCTCGCCCTCGGCGACCACCTGGAGCGCGGGCAGGTCCTCGTCGCAGCGTGGCGCGTCGTACGGCGAGTCACCCTTCTGGGACTCGGCAACCGTCTGCTGGGCCTCGAGGTGGATGGCGCGGTCGGTGACCACGACCTCCTGCTCCAGCACCGTGTAGTGAATGGTGTCCCTGTCGATCACCGTCTGCTCGCCGGAGGTGACGGTCAGGTTCGAGACATCATCGACCTGAATCGTCGAGCGGACCGGCTGGTCATCGACGGTCACCGTGCACTCGTAGGTGGTGCTGTCGGAGGTCGTGCACTCCGAGCTGGTGGGCAGCTCCATCTTCGCCTGCTCGAGCACGCGGCGCTCCATCGCGTAGCGCAGCACGCCGGCGACCATCTCCTCCTCGGTCGTGGCGCCCTCGACGCCCTCCTCCGCGGGATCCGGGATCGACGGTGCGCCCAGCTCCGCCTTCAGGCCCGTGGGGACGGGGTCCCCGGAGCCGCCGCGCACGTCGATGCGCGGGGCGATCAGCACGGCGGCCACCACGAGCGCGGCGATCACGAGCAGGATGACCCAGCCGGGAAGCGAGCCTCCCTCCTCCTCGGAGTGTCCGCCGGACGGGCCGGCGCCTGCGGGCGCAGCGGCATTCGGGGGAGTTTCTGCACTCATGTCGATCAGGGTAGAAAGGTCACCGGGAGAGCGCAATTCGGGCGATGACGTGCAGCGCCCCGGCCACGGCCCGGCCCCGTCACCCACCGCAGACCATCACGTCCGCAGGTGCGAGGCCCCGTTCAGATCCAGTACCGCGCCGGAGGCCCACTGCGCTGCGGGCGAGGTGAGGTACAGGATCGCGGCGGCGACCTCCTCGGCCGTCCCTACCCGTCCGAAGGGGCTCTGCGCCCGCAGGTCGTCCCCGGCAGGGCCCTCGAGCTTGGGCTGCT
The DNA here is from genome assembly GCF_052379725.1 of Brachybacterium sp. 107. Classification (NCBI taxonomy): domain Bacteria; kingdom Bacillati; phylum Actinomycetota; class Actinomycetes; order Micrococcales; family Dermabacteraceae; genus Brachybacterium; species Brachybacterium sp. 107. Next base: position 49,420 of record NZ_JBQSYW010000011.1, read on the forward strand.
GGCGCTCGGTGCCGATGAATCCCGGCGCGACCGACGCCACCGTGATGCCGTGCGGGGCCAGCGCGAGTGCCATCGACTGGCCGAAGGCATGCAGGCCCGCCTTCGCCGCCCCGTAGGCAGGGGCGTCGGGCTCACCGCGGAATGCGCCGCGGGAGCCGACGTTCACGATCACCCCGGGCGCCTTCCGGGCGATCAGGCCGCGCGCCATCAGGTAGGTGAGGTTCGCTGGCGCCGTGAGGTCCACGTCGAGCATCCGCGTGAAGCGCTGCTGCCAGGCGGCGTAGTCGGTGCCGTCCACCCGGTGGTCGGTGCCCGGACCGGGCGCGATCCCGGCGTTGTTGACCAGGATGTCGAGCTGCCCCAGGCCCCGCTCGGCCTCCTCGATGACGGACCGGGCGATCTCCGGATCGGAGAGGTCACCGGCCACGAGCACATGACCCTCGCCGTGCAGCAGGCCCAGCGTCTCCTCTGCGGCCGCGGCGTTCGACCCGTAGTGCACCGCCACCTTCTCGCCGCGTGCGCTCAGCGCGATCGCCGTGGCCCGGCCGATCCCGCGGGATGCTCCCGTGACCAGTGCACATCTCATCGTGGTTCCTCTCCGTCGGCTCGTCGGCCCGTCGTCCCTCCACCATGCCGGACAGCGCGGGGCCGACGAGCGCGGCGCACCGGCGACCACGGACGCCATCGTTCTGCGTTCTGCGTTCTGCGCCCTGTGCCCTACGCTTGGTGCTTGGGGCTCTGCGCCGTGGTCGGCGGGCGCCCCTCCGGGGAGGGACGACAGCTGCGGTAGCGTGCGAGCGATGACGAACGATATGGCCCGGCCGGGTCTTGGGCCACACCTGCTGGGACCCGAGCTGGTGGACCTCGGCCCCCTGGGGAGAACCAGCACGGGCCGAGGGCTGAGCGTTCTTCTCGCGATGCTGGTGCTGCTGGGGCTGGGAGTGCTCATCGCCGTCGGGATCCTGGTGGTGCACGCCATCGTCTACGGTGAACCGTCGTCTGCACTCGTCGGCGGGGTGGTGGCGGTCATCGCTCTGCCAGGTATCGGCGGGCTCTGCTTCTTCGCCCTGCGCACCCTGCAGTCCTCCCTTGCGATCCATGAGCACGGGATGGTGGCTCGGCAGCCGTTCTCCGGGACTCTCGTGATCTCCTGGGCAGAGGTGGCCGAGATCATCCACCCCCGGTACCCGACCCGGTATGCGGCCTTCATGGTCGCGCTGACCTCCGGGCGCTGGGTGGGGATCGGGCGCCTCAAGCTCAATCCCCGCCGGGGTCCGGACCGGGCGTTCCACCCCCATCCCGACACCGCGCTCGTCCTGGACCACTACGCGCAGTGGTGCCGGCGCCACGGCCGCCCCATCGCCATACACAGCGCGGGCCTCTTCGGGAAGTGATCGCGCGTCCGTCGCCGCGGGACCCGTACCGGAAACTCCGGATGAACGTCGCACCAATTCGCCAGTGCACATAAGAGCACGCGTCGAGCACAACGGAGCGACGGCGTTACGGTGGATCCCGACGTGACCGGGCCCACTGCGGACGGTGGGCCACAGCAGGCAGGAGCCAGGCCGCTCCCGGAAGGACCACCATGACGTCGAACCGTGCCGCGGTGATGCCGGAGATCGGGACCCTCGAGATCCGCGATGTCCCCGCCCCCACCCCCACCCCGCTCCAGGCGCTGGTGCGCATCGAAGCCGTCGGGGTCTGCGGCTCCGACACCGCCTACTTCCAGGTCGGCTACATCGGCGACTGGGTGGTCGACGGCCCGCTGATTCTCGGGCACGAGGCCGCAGGCACCGTGATCGCCGTCGGCGACGAGGTGACGACCGTGCAGGTGGGGGATCGGGTCGCGATCGAACCCGGCACCCCGTGCCGCCAGTGCCACGAGTGCATGGCCGGTCGGTACCACCTGTGCCCGGACTTCATCTTCCTCGCCACCCCGCCCTACGACGGCGCCCTCGTCGAGCAGCTCGCGATCGACTCGCGCCAGCTGTTCCCGCTCCCGGACTCGATGTCCTTCGAGGCGGGCGCGATGTGCGAACCCCTCTCCGTCGGCCTCTGGGCCTGCCGCCGCGCGAACCTCCAGCCCGGCGACCACGTGCGCGTCACCGGCGCCGGACCGGTCGGGATCCTCGCCGCGCAGGTCGCCCGCGCCGAGGGCGCCGCCGACGTCGTCGTCTCCGACATCTCCGAGTTCCGCCTCGAGCTGGCCCGCAGCCTCGGCTTCCGCACCGAGCTCGCCGGAGCCGTCCCGGCCGAGCGCGGCCACGAGGACGCCGACGTGCTCCTCGAATGCTCCGGGGCGCCCACAGCGCTCGCCGAGGGTCTGTGGCGGCTGCGCACCAACGGCCGGGCTGCGATGGTGGGCATGCCCAAGCAGGACGTCTCCCTCCCGTTGTCGCGGCTCAACGTCAAGGAGATCTCGATCGGCCTGGTCAACCGTTATGCGCACACCTGGCCCACCGCCATCGCGCTGGTCTCCAGCGGCCGCATCGACGTCGAATCGATCATCACCCACCGCTTCGACCTCGCGGACACCGAGGCCGCGATCACCCTCGCCCAGCGGGTTCCCGACTCGATGAAGGCCGTCATCTACCCCGGCGGCCTCCCCGATGCCGAGCACCCACGGGAGGTCCGATGAGCACCAGCACCACGGCGCCGGTGAGGTCGCGGAAGGACGCCACGACCTCGATGCCGTCGCTGCCGCCCCTGTCGACGGAGCGCCTCGCCGCCCGCCGCAAGCGACTGCGCCGCGGCTACGGCCTGTTCGCCCTGTTCGCCTTCCCCAACCTCGCGCTCATCGCCGTCTTCGCGTACTGGCCGATCGTCGCGAACCTCTACCTGAGCCTCACCAGCTGGGACTTCATCTCCCCTGAGCCGCTCTTCGTGGGGCTCACGAACTACACCTCGATGCTCGTCTCACCCTCCTTCCACAAGGTGCTGTGGGTGTCCCTGGTATGGGTGGTCGTCGTGGTCGGCATCAGCCTCGTGCTCGGGGTGCTGCTGGCGGCGCTGTTCTCCAAGAAGCTGCCCGGTACCTCGGTCGCCACGGGCATCGTGTTCACCCCGCACGTCGTCTCCGGCGCCGCGCTCGCGGTGGTGTGGCTGTTCATCTTCGACCCCAACTACGGCCTGGCCCGCGTGGTCTTCAACCTCTTCGGGGCGGATTCGCCGAGCTGGACCACGGACGCGGACTGGGCCCTGCCCGCGCTGCTGATCGTCTCGATCTGGAAAGGCGTCGGCTTCGTCTCGATCGTGTATCTCGCGGGCATCCAGGGCCTGCCCACCGACGTCCTCGAAGCCGCCGAGCTCGACGGTGCCAGCTCCTTCCAGACCTTCACCCGGGTGATCCTGCCGCTGCTCTCGCCCACCACGTTCTTCCTGGTCATCACCCAGACCATCGGTGCCTTCCAGGCGTTCGACGTGATCGCGGTGATGACCAACGGCGGACCCGCCTCGTCCACCACCACGCTGAGCTGGTTCATCTACGAGCAGGCGTTCCTTCGTTCCAACGTCGGCCTCTCCGCCGCCGCCGGCACCGTCATGTTCGTGATCCTCATGGTCATCACGGCCCTGCAGTTTCGATTCGTCGAGAAGAAGGTGCACTACTGATGGCGAATCCCACGACCACCCGCACGGCGGCCGACGGGGCCCAGCGGGCCGATGAGAGCGTCGACAGCTCCTCCGGCAGCGCCGGGCCCGCCCGTCGCCGTCGCCCGAGCTCCCTGAAGCGCACCTGGTGGGGATACCTGCTGCTGATCGCCGTGGGCCTGGTCTTCCTCATCCCGCTGTACATGCTGCTGTCCACGTCGTTCAAGACCAACGGGGACATCTACTCCTGGCCCATGAAGTGGCTGCCCAGCGAGCTGACCTTCGACAACATGCGCGAGGCCTGGCGGATCGCGCCGTTCGGGGCGTTCATCAAGAACTCGGTGATCGTCACGGTCATCGGCGCGACGCTCAAGGTGGTGCTCGCCGTCTTCGCGGCCTACGCCTTCGCGTTCCTGCCCTTCCCGGGCAAGAAGTGGCTGTTCGTGGTGATGCTCGGCGCGCTCATGGTCCCCGGTCACGTCACGCTGCTGGTCAACTACATCACGATGGGCAACATGGGCCTGATCAACACCTACGCGGGCCTGATCCTGCCGGGGGTGGCCTCCGCCTTCGGCACCTTCCTGCTGCGCCAGCACTTCATGTCGCTGCCCGCCGAGGTGTTCGAGGCCGCCGAGGTGGACGGCTGCGGTCACCTGCGCCGGCTGGTCTCCTTCACGCTGCCGATGTCGATCCCGGCCGTGGCCACCGTGGCCCTGGTCGCCGTCATCGACGAGTGGAACAACTTCGTGTGGCCGCTGATCATCACCAACTCGGTGAACATGCGCACCCTGCCCATCGGGCTGATGTACCTGAAGTCCAACGACGGCCTGACCAACTGGGGCGTGCTGATGTCCGGCACCCTCATCGTGGTGCTCCCGATGCTGTTCGTGTTCCTGTGCGCCCAGCGCTACATCGTCTCCGGGCTCACCGGCGCCGCCGCCGGCAACGGCCGCTGAGCACCGTGCCCCGTCCTGCAAGGAGAGCCATGCCTTCCACCCGTTCCCGCGGGCGCTCCGCCCGCCCCCGCACCCCCTCGCGCCGGCAGCTGCTGGGCGCCGGCCTGCTCGCCGCCGGGACGCCGTTGCTGGGCGGCTGCTTCGGCCTCGGCGACACCGAGGGGCTCGTGCTCGAGCAGCCCGGCGGCGAGACCCCCGCCGAGTTCGCGGACCGCCAGCGCGTGGTCATCTGGAGCGCCTACACCGCGCACAACGCCGAGGTGATCCAGGCGAACATCGACGCCTTCCACGAGGCGCAGAGCGACATCTACGTCGAGGTGCAGATCTTCGACAGCTATGACGGCGTGGAGTCCAAGCTCTCCGCGAGCCTGCAGGCCCGCCAGGTGCCGGACATCGTCGTGTTCAGCGACGTGGTGTGGAACCGCTTCTACCTCGCGGAGGTGCTCGAGCCGCTCAAGGGCTACTTCGACGACTCCTTCGGCACCGACACCTACCACGAGCGGTTCCTCGCCGAGGGCACCGTCAAGGACGACATCTGGTGGCTCCCCTTCGGCCGCTCGACGCCGCTGTTCTACTACAACCGCGAGATCTTCGACGCCGTGGGCCTCCCGGACCGCGCGCCGGAGACCTACACCGAGTACGCCGAGTGGGGCCGCGAGGTCACCGGCTACGAGTACCACGGCAACAAGGTCGCCATGCGCGCCTACATCGGGGGCGACGACTGGTACTTCTCGGGCTCGCTCTGGGCCTTCGGCGGCGCCTACTCCGACGGCCTGGACATGACGCTGACCTCGGACGAGTCGATCGCCGCTCTCGAGTACGACCGGAAGTTCATCCACGACGACGGCTCGGGCTATCTCGCGGCCGACGCGACCGGCGACTTCTCCTCCGGTGCCTGCGCCACCGCCCTGCAGTCCACGGGCAGCCTGTCCGGCATCAAGGAGGCCGCGACCTTCGACTTCGGCTGCGGGTTCCTGCCCCAGGAGGTCACCACGGGTGTGCCCACCGGCGGCGGCGGGCTGTCGATCATGAAGTACGCCTCCGCGCAGCGGAAGCAGGCCGCCTGGGAGGTCATCAAGTTCCTCAGCACCGGGCAGGCCTCGATCGACTGGACCCTGGGCAGCGGCTACGTGCCCACCACGAAGGACGCGATGGAGTCCGACGAGATCGCGGCGCGCTCCGCCGAGGACCCCCGCTATCAGGTCGGCATCGACCAGCTCGAGGTCGCGCAGGGGCCCGACGTGGCCCGGCGCTATGTGCCCGAGACGATCGTCGAGGCCAAGAACGCCATCCAGTCCGTCTACTCGGCCGGAGAGGACGCCGAGAAGGTGCTGACCAGGATGGAGAAGGAGCTGGAGCCCGCGATCGACCGGGTCCGGGAGAAGTACGAACAGAGAGTGGGAGAGTGAGAGGCACGATGGGAAAGATGCTGATCGTGGGGCACCGCGGAGCGATGGCGCACGCCCCCGAGAACAGCCTGGAGGGCTACGCGCTCGCCGAGGAGATCGGGGTCGACGAGATCGAGCTCGACGTGCGCCTCAGCGCCGACGAGGAGCTGTTCCTCCTGCACGACGCGACGCTGGACCGCACCGCCGGCGAGGACTCCGCCCGCGACCTCGGTCCGGCCGGGGACATGACCCTCGCGCAGCTGCGCTCGGTGGTGCTGGACTCCGGCACGGGAGTCGTGACGCTGGGGGAGATGTACGAGGCGACCAGCACCGTCATCCAGCTCGAGATCAAGGCACCGGAGACGGTCCCATACCTCGCGAGACACTTCGCGGACCACCCCGACCATGCGGCGCGCACCCAGCTCACCAGCTTCAAGGAGGAGCCGTTGCGCGAGGCCAGGGAGCTGTTCCCCGATGTGCCGCGCGGCATCATCCGCCACAACATCGCCACGGCGGAGGAGTTCGAGGGCGGCTGGCAGGCCCTGGTGGAGCACACCGGCGCGAGCCGGATCTGCATCGGCTTCGAGGGTCTCACCGAGGAGCACGTCCAGGGGATCCGGGACCGCGGCCTCGAGCTGCACCTGTGGCCGATGCGCTCGATCGAGAACATGCGCGAGGCGGTGCGCCTGGGGGCCGACGGCACCACGGCCGACGACCCCGCGCTCGCCATGGACTGGCTCCGCCAGGTCGAGTCCGAGGCGACCTCCGCCTGAGCAGTCTCCGCGAGCAGCGTGCGCCCGGGTGTGAGGGGCGTGCGGCCCGGAGCGAGGGCCTGCCGGATCACGAGGAACGAGGCCACAGATGGGTCAGTCGTCGTCCCCGATCTCCGCACAGATGCGGCACTACTATGCACTGATGAGCGCGCAGATGCCCCTGGACCAGCAGATCCTGCATGTGTACGTCGCCATGCAGAATCTCGCCCATGGTCGCACCGTCAACGACATCGCCGAGGAGATCGGCAAGTCGCGCTTCGTCACCGCACGCATGGTGCGGCGGGCTCGGGACCTCGGGCTGATCGAGGTGCGCCCGGCCGTAGCGGTCCCGATCGACGTGGACCTCTCGGCGCGGCTCGCCCAGCGCTACGGCCTGCAGTCCGCGCTCGTGGTCGCCACCCGATCGGCGCAGGACACCGAGGTGCGCGAGGCGATCGCCGCGGTCACCGCCCGCTTCATCCGCGAGACCGTGCAGGAGGACGACGTGCTCGGCTTCGCGCCGGGCCGCACCCTCGTGCTCGCCTCCCGCCAGATCGAGGTGCTGCCCAGTGCGGACGTCGTCCAGCTGACCGGCATCGGCTGGCCGCGGCTCGAGGACGGCGTCGAGGTCATCTCCAACATCGGCCGCGCGGCCGGGGGAGCGACCTCGCCGCTGTACGTCCCGATCCTCATCGACCCTGAAGCGACGCCGATCCTCCGCCATCCGGCGATCCAGGAGACGATGGCCAGGTTCCGGCACGTCCGCAAGGCCTTCCTCACCATCGGCGGCTGGCCGGATTCCTCGCTGCTGGCGCAGATCCTGGCCGAGAACGGGGAACGGGAGGCCTTCGAGGAGAGGGGAGTGGTGGCCGAGTTCGGCACCACGCTGCTGGACATCGAGGGCCGGAGCGTGAGCGGCCTCGAAGGCCGCTTCATCGGCATCCCCGAGGCGGAGCTGCGCCGGGTGCCGCTGCGGGTGGCGATCGGTGGTGGGGAGTGGAAAGAGCGCGGAGTGCTTGCGACGCTCCGCTCCGGGCTCGCCCACGTGATCATCACCGACGTGCGCTCGGCCGAGCTCGCTCTCGCCGCGGCGGATGTTCCCGACAAGCCTGTGTGAGGCCTGCCTCCTGGCCGGTGCGGATCGGCGGCTCGCCGCCCGTCGGGCAGCCCTCGGAAGGTACGGCGCTCGGGGGAAAACGCCAGTCGGGTCAGGTGGTGCCATACTGGAAGAGCGTGCTTGTGATCGTGGTCACATCGACGAGAAGGGAGTGTCATGGACGGGCAAGGGGGTGTCATGGACAGGCGGAGCACTCGAGCGGATCCCAGCTCGGTACGCCGCTGGAACGAATATGCCGTGGTCCAGTCCCTCCGGACCCGTGGACCGCAGCGGATCACCCAGCTGGTCAGCTCCACCGGCCTCTCCCAGGCGACGCTCGCCGAAGTGATGCGGGGTGTCGCCGCCAAGGGCTGGGCCGAGGTCGGTGCCGCCCGGGCCAGCGGGCCGGGCAGGCCGTCGCAGGTGTTCAGCGCGCGCATCCCGAGCGGGCACGTGCTGGGGATCGACGTCGGCATCCACACCGTGCGCGGCGTCCTCTCCGATCTGGCCGGGGCCCCCCTGATGCATATCGAGCGCGCCGTGCCCACGGGGCCCGTCGGCCGGGACTCCTCCCCGGCGCACGAGGTCGTCGCGGACGTCGTGGCCGAGTGCACGAAGGGGGTCGACGACGTGTGGGTGACGTCCCTGGCGGTGCCCGGCACGGTCGACGATGGCGGGCAGCTGACCCGTTCGATGTCGTTCCCCGCCTGGGAGGGGCGCAGGCCCGGAGATATTCTGCAGGCGCAGATCCGTGGACACGCGATGACCAGCAACGACGTGATCGCTGCGCTGTGGGCGGAGCACGAGGCGGGAGTGGCCCGTGGCCACGGCGACGTGGTGCAGATCCAGCTCGGGCGGCGACCCTCCATGGCCATGCTGATGGGCGGCGCTCCCCATCGGGGCGTCCACTTCATCGCCGGGGACCTGTCCATGAGCACGTTGATCCCCGCTGAGGACTCCCTGGACTGGCTGGATGACTTCCAGGCCGCGCGCGACCCCCTGCGAGAGGCGGTGCGCGCCGCGCTCGCCGGCGACGAAGCTGTGCAGGACGGGGCGCGGGACTACGTGCTCCAGATCGCGCGGGCGCTCGCCCTGGCCGCCACCCTCGTGGATCCGTCCCTGGTCGTGATCGGCGGCGCCCTGACCCCGCTCGCCGCGTACTTCGAGGACGACCTGCGCAGCTATCTCGAGAGCCACGTCCAGATCGCTCCGGCGATGGGCATCTCGCAGCTCGATCAGTTCGCGAGCGCCCACGGGGCCGCGCTGCTCGCCACCCGCGACATCCTGTCCTCCCTCGCCGATCCGACGACGGGGCTGCGGCCGTTCACCCGCGCGGCGTACGCGGAGAGCGCCGCGTCCTAGCAGGCCGGACCGACCCGGCCGACGCACGCTGGACAGAGCCACGCCGGACCCGAGCGTGCAGGACCGGAGCGCTCAGCGCCGCCAGAAGAAGCAGTGGATGACGCCGCTGGGTGCCTCGACCTGCTCCAGATGGAAGCGGTCCGTGAGCTCCGCCGGGGAGTCCCACAGGCGCAGACCTCTGCCGTACTCGAGCGGCGCGATCGCCACGTGCATCTCATCGACAAGGTCCGCCTCGAGGAACTGGCGGACGGTGGAGACCCCGCCGCCGATGCGCACATCCTTCCCGTCGGCCGCCTCGAAGGCCTGCGCGAGCACCTCGTGCGGGGTCCCGCCGACGAAGTGGAAGGTGGTGTCCGAGAGGTTGAACGACGCGCGCGGGTGATGGGTCATCACGAACACGGGAGTGTGGAACGGCGGCTCCTCGCCCCACCAGCCGGTCCACTCCTCGTCCGGCCACGGGCCGCGGACGGGACCGAACTTGTTGCGACCCATGATCTCGGCACCGATGTTCCGGGAGAAGTCGCGGGTCAGGCGATCCTCGAGGCCCCGCGAACCGCCGCCATCGGAGCGACCGGGGAAGTTCGCGGTCTCGAAGGCCCAGGCCATCAGCTCCCCGGGATTCACGGGACCGGTGCCCACGGTCCCGAAAGGATGCTCGAGGTCCTGGTCCTCCCCGGCACCGAAACCGTCGCCGGAGATGGTGAAGTTCTGGATCCTGACCCGCTGGGGCTGTTCTCGTGGCGTCATCGCACACTTCCTGTCGAGGCAGCGGCGGCGTGCCGCTGGCCGGTCACGCTACTCCGTCCCGTCCCGTCCCGTTCCGTCCCGTCCCTGTGGGAGCTGGGCGTCGCGACCCCGGACGCGTCGAGGGCGGCCCCACCAGGTGGAGCCGCCCTCGGATCAGGTCGACGTCGGCGCTGGGCCGATGCCGTCCCCGCAGATCAGTCGGTCTTGTCCTTCTTGCCGAACATCCCGCCGACCGCGCCCTTCACGGTGTCGCGGGCGTCCTGGAGCTTGTCCTTGGCATCAGCCTTGCCCTGCTGGGCCTGGCCCTCTGCCTGGGTCTCCTTGTCTCCGGTGAGCTTGCCGAAGCCTTCCTTGGCCTGGCCGCCCATCTTGTCGGTCGCGTTCTCGAACTTCTCGTCTGCACTCATGAGGTGCCTCCTTCGTCGTAGCGAACACAGGATGCCTACAGTCCGGAGTATAAGAAACTCGGCCGGGAACCCACTGACCCCCCGGTCAGGCCCGGCCTTCCCAGCCGCCCGGCATCCCCCGCCACCTGGACCTCCGTGACGTCGAGCCCGCGATCACAGCGCAGGTGAGACAATCTTCGGACCGGACGAGAAGGACTCGTCGCGAGGACCCCTTCTGCGCGCCGACCCGGATGCGGCGCCGGATCCTCGTTCGTCGACGTCCTGGGAGACACCGATGCCCCTGGTCAGCTGGACCGAGAACGACGCTGTGCAGACGGCGCGGTGGAGCTCCGAGAACGGTGCCCCACCGCCCGCCGCTGTCGAGATCGCCGATGACACGCTCACCGCGAACGCCGCTCTGCGCCACCTGCGCTCCGGCAGCTCGCTGCTGTGGCGCGGAGACTTCCACAACGCCCGCCAGCTCCTCAAGGCCGTCTCCCGGCGCATCGATCACGGAACGATCTCCCGCAAGCTGGGCATCTCGGCCCTGTTCCGTGCGCATCGCGCGGAGCGGGCAGAACGCTCCCAGGTGCTCGGCGGCATCATCGTGCTCCTCGAGCCCGGGGGTCGTCTCGCGCTGCGCCGCGCCCCGGACATCGCGGACGCCTGCCGTGAGGCGTACGGCGAGCTGGAAGAGCCCACGCTGGTCTCGCTCACCGAGCTGCAGGGCGTCCTGAGCGCCTACCAATGGCATGAGCAGGGGGTCCCGGTCCCGGCGCTCGGTGCCCGCATCCACCCTCGTCACAGCGTCTTCTCGCCCTCGCGCTCCGAATACGTGGACCTCGTGGCCCGGGTGCCGCTGCCCACCACGAGGGAGCAGCTCACGGCCTTCGACATCGGCACCGGCACCGGGGTGCTGGCGGCGGTCCTCGCCCGACGGGGTGTGGTCAACGTGGTCGCCACCGATGTGAACCCCCGCGCCGTCGAGAGCGCCCGGGAGAACATCGAGCGACTCGAGCTGACGTCGGCGGTCACCGTGATCGAGACGGATCTCTTCCCGCCGGGGCGCGCCGACCTCGTGGTGTGCAACCCGCCGTGGCTGCCGGGGACCCCCACCTCCGCGCTCGAGCTGGGCATCTACGACGACGGCTCCACCATGCTGCGCGGCTTCCTCACGGGCCTCGCCGATCACCTCACCCCCGGAGGAGAGGGCTGGCTGGTGCTGTCCGACCTCGCCGAGCACCTCGAGCTGCGCAGCCGCGACGAGCTGCTGCGCCTGATCCGCCGGGCCGGGCTGGAGGTGGCCGGCGAGGACTCGACCACGCCCCGCCACGGCCGCGCGGCCGACGCCCTGGACCTTCTCCACGCCGCCCGTCGCCAGGAGGTCACGACCCTGTGGCGCCTCCGCGACAAGGCCGCCTGACCCTGATCCCGTCGGCCGGCCATCGGGCGGACCGGGCTTGCGTCGTGCGCCGCGGCCTGTACTCTCCTGGCATGACGAACCGATGGTTTACCTATGCGAAGTCGGCCCTGGAGGGGCCGGCGATGCCATAGCGTCACCATCCCTTCAGAGCCGCCGGGGCAGAGCATTCGCTCTGCCCTTCGCCATTCCCGGCGGGCTCTGCATCGGGTCCGCTCTCCCTCAGGACAGGACCCATGACAGTTCTCGATACAGCCCCAGCCAGCACAAGCCCGGCGACCACAGCCTCTTCGGCGACCACAGCCTCCTCTGCTTCTTCTGCCACTTCGGCTTCGGCAGTCACCCCCGATCGCCACATCGCGAGCCTCACCCCGCTGCCCACCCCGGCCGAGCTCCTCGCCGAGCTGCCGCTGCGCCCTGATCTCGCCGATCTCGTGAGCAGTGCCCGCGACCAGGTGCGCGCAGTGCTCGAGGGCACCGATGACCGCCTGCTCGTCGTGGTGGGCCCCTGCTCGATCCATGACCCGGAGGCCGGGCTCGAATACGCCTGCCTGCTCGCCGGGATCCAGGAGGAGCTGGGCGATGACCTGCTGCTGGTGATGCGCACCTACTTCGAGAAGCCGCGCACCACCGTCGGCTGGAAGGGCCTGATCAACGACCCGCATCTCAACGGCAGCCACGACATCGCGACCGGTCTGCGGCGGGCCCGCGACTTCCTGCTCGACGTCACCGGGCTGGGCCTGCCCTGCGCCACGGAGTTCCTCGAGCCGATCAGCCCGCAGTACATCGCGGACCTCATCAGCTGGGGCGCGATCGGGGCCCGCACCACCGAATCGCAGATCCACCGCCAGCTCGCCTCCGGACTGTCCATGCCGATCGGGTTCAAGAACGGCACCGACGGCGGCATCCAGGTGGCGCTGGACGCGGTCGCGGCGGCGTCGTCCCCGCAGTCCTTCCTCGGGATCGGGGCCGACGGGCGGGCGAGCCTGGTCTCGACCACCGGCAACCCCGACGTGCACCTGATCCTGCGCGGCGGGGCCGACGGCCCGAACTGGGGGCCGGGCCCCGTGCGCACCGCCGCCGAACGTCTTGCCGGGCAGGGCCTTCCGCCCCGCCTGGTGATCGATGCGAGTCACGGCAACTCCGGCAAGGACCACGTGCGCCAGGCCGAGGTCGCCACGATGCTCGCCGACCAGATCGCTGTGGACGGCCGCGTAGCAGACGGCCGCGTGGCAGACGGCAGGGCGGCCGGCGGCGGGGCGATCGCCGGGATCATGCTCGAGAGCAACCTCGTCGCCGGCGCGCAGAAGCTCGACGTCGACGCCGGTCCGGCCGGTCTCGTGCGCGGGCAGTCCGTGACCGATGCGTGCATGGACTGGGACACCACCGCCGACGTGCTGCGTGCGCTCGCCGGCGGGGTGCGCAGGCGGCGAGGGGGTCACACCCTTCTCGTGGGCTGACCGGGCTGACCGGCCGAGCTCAGACCTCCTGGGCGGCCAGCGGGATCCGACCACCCGCGAGGACCATCTGCACCTGACGCTCCGAGAGCCGATGATGCAGGCCCACCTCACGGCCTCCGATCTGCGCCGTGACCGAGGTGCCGCTGCGGAGCGCCTCGTGCACGCCGTCGAGCACCACCTGGTCGCCCGTCCCGATGCGGGCGAGGTCCGCGGGATCGTCGAACTCGAGGGCGAGGATCCCGAAGTTCGCGAGGTTCTGCCAGTGGATCCGTGCGAAGCCCACTGCGATCACGGCCTTCAGGCCCAGGTGGCGCGGCGCGATCACCGCATGCTCACGGGAGGAGCCCTGGCCGTAGTTCTTCCCGGCCACGACCACGTGCCCGCCCTCGGCGGCCTGCGCGTTCCTCGGGTAGTCGGGGTCGATCCGGGTGAAGGCGAACTCGGAGATCTTGGGGATGTTGCTGCGGAAGGGCAGCACGCGGGACCCGGCGGGCAGGATCTCGTCGGTGGAGACGTCATCGCCCATCACCAGGATCGCGGGCACGTCCAGCTGGTCCTCGATCGGGGCGAAGTCCGGCAGCGAGGAGATGTTCGAGCCCTTGACCAGCTCGACCTCCGCCGCCTCCTCCGGGGGCAGGGGAGCGGCCAGCATCGAGGGCAGATGCGCGTACCGCTCGGGCATCGTCGGGCGCGGATATGTCAGGCCGTGGGACTCGGCGAGGGTGCGCGGATCGGTGATCTTCCCGGTCAGGGCGGCGGCCGCGGCGGTCTCGGGGGAGCACAGCCACACCGCGTCCTCCTCCGTGCCGGAGCGGCCCGGGAAGTTGCGGGGCATCGTGCGCAGCGAGTTGCGGCCCGCGGCGGGAGCCTGGCCCATGCCGATGCACCCCATGCAGCCGGACTGGTGGATGCGGGCTCCGGCCCCGACCAGCGAGGTCAGCCAGCCGCCGGTGATCAGATCCGCGAGCACCTCGCGGGAGGTGGGGTTGATGTCGACGGAGACCTGGTCGTGGCTCTGCTGCCCGGCGAGGATCTCGGCGACCACGGCGAAGTCCCGCAGCCCCGGGTTGGCGGAGGAGCCGACCACCACCTGGAACACCTCCTCGCCGGCCGCCTCGGCGACCGTCACCACGTTGCCGGGGGAGGAGGGGCGCGCGATCAGCGGCTCCAGGGTCGACAGGTCGATCTGCTCGGTGACGTCGTAGGACGCGCCGGCGTCGGCCTCCCAGCGTTCGAACGCGTCCTCGCGGCCGACGGCCCTCAGATAGTCGCGGGCCACGTCGTCGGCCGGGAAGACCGTCGCGGTCGCCCCCAGCTCCGCGCCCATGTTCGCGATGACGTGCCGGTCCATCGCCGTCAGCTGCGCGAGGCCCTCGCCGTGGTATTCGATGATGCGGCCCACGCCTCCGCTGACGCCGTGGCGGCGCAGCATCTCCAGCACCACATCCTTCGCGGAGACCCAGTCCGGCAGGGTGCCCGTCAGCTCCACGCCCCAGACGTCGGGCGTCGTGACGTACATCGGCTGCCCGGCCATCGCCATCGCGATCTCCAGACCGCCCACGCCGACGGCGAGCATGCCCAGCGCGCCCGCCGCGCACGTGTGGGAGTCGGAGCCGATCAGGAGCGCGCCGGGACGGCCGAAGTGGGCCTGATGCACCGGATGGGAGACCCCGTTGCCCGCCTGGGAGAACCACAGCCCGAACCGCTCGGCGGCGGAGCGCAGGAACATGTGGTCCTCGGGGTTCTTCTCGTCGGTCTGCAGCAGGTTGTGATCGACGTACTGCACCGACAGCTCGGTGCGGATCCGGTCCAGGCCCATGGCCTCGAGCTCCAGCATCACCATGGTGCCGGTGGCGTCCTGGGTGAGGGTCTGGTCCACGCGCAGCCCCACCTCGGCCCCGGGTGTGAGCTCACCGTCGACGAGGTGAGAGGCGAGAAGTTTCTGAGCGACGTTCCGTGCCACAGCGCAGTCCTCCTGGGGTAGCGGCCCGCCGTCGTCGGTCCGACGGTGGACCTCCCTGCCAGGGTAGGCCGGAATCGTGCGGGTGCCCAGGGCGGGTGCCCGAGGCGGGCTGTCCGACGGGGCTCGGGTCGTGTACCCCGGACGTGCACCAGGTGGCCCGGGGCGTGCACGAGGTGCTCCGGGGCGTGCACGAGGTGCTCCGGGGCGGAGACTGCGGCGACGTCAGCCGGCCCGGTGGAGCGTGCGCTGGATCGTCTCTCTCACCCGCCCGGCCATCCCGGGCCCGTCGACCGGGGCACGCCCGGCCACCTGGAGCGGGATGAACTCCGGCCAGTTCGGTCCGAAGTTCAGCAGACGCTGGAGGTCAGCGGCCGGATCGATCCGCGTCCCGGCGAGCTGCTCGTAGTCCTCGAAGAACCACATCGCGGCGTCGGAGGTGAACAGCACGGCGAGATTCAGGCGGCAGTGCCCCACGTCCAGGCCGCGGTCGGCGAGGCCGACGGTCGGCCAGTCCACCACCGCCGAGATGCTCCCGCCCTGCCACAGCACGTTGAAGTGCTGGTAGTCGCCGTGACTGAGCACGGCGCGCGCAGGATCGGCCGGGCGGGCCGCGAGCTCCTGAGCCTCGCGGGCGAGCCCATGATCGAGGGTGCCGAGCCATAGTTCCGGAGAGTCGGGTCCGATTGGGACGCTCGAGCTGTCGAGATTCCCTTCGAGCCAGCGCAGATCGCTCGAGGCCCAGAGCTCGCAGGCGGCCAGCTGCGGCGGCGGCACCGCATGGATCCGCACCAGCATCTCGGCGAGGCCCCGCACCCAGGAGCGCAGGTCCGGCGGGGAGAGCTCCACCCGGCCGGGAAGGAACGTCGTCACCGTCGTCGGACGGCCGGACGCGGAGCCATCGGGGTCCGCGGCGATCAGCGCGGGCACCGGCAGCCCGGTCCCTCGCAGGGTCTCCAGCCCGACGGCTTCGCGGCGGACCATGCCCTGCTGCCAGTGGCTGTCACCGGAGGGGGCCTCCGCCCGCGCATGGTCTCGCTCGGCGGGCCAGCGCCGCACCACGATGTCGGCCCCGCCGTCGGCCCGGCGCAGCTGCAGCATCTGCCCGGTGATCCCGCCGACCAGTGAACGCACCATCGCGACGTCGCCGACCATCGGGGCGAGCCAGGAGCGCAGGGCAGGATCGAGCGCCGGGAGCCGTGACGGATCGGTGGCCTGGTCAGGGTCGTGGTCCTCGGCGTGGTCCTCGGCATGATCCTCAGCGTGATCCTCGGGTGGGGGCATGGGGCCGACCCTGCCAGACGGGCGGGGCCACCTCAACGGATTTCCGGAGGCGGAGGTCCGGGGAATAGGTCGCCGGCCGGCGGCGTTGAGTCCTGATCCGTGCGGAGCTGCATCCTCACGACCCCACCTCAGGAGAGCCCATCTCGCATCCCTCTGCCGTCCTGCCCTCGGGAACAGTGCCCCTGGTCGCGGCGTCCGCGCCCGCCGCCGCAACACCACCCATCGCACCACCGGCCGCCGCACTGCCAGCCGTCGCACCGCCAGCCGCCGCGACACCACCCGTCGCACCACTGGGCGCCGCACCGCCAGCCGTCGCACCACTGGGCGCCGCACCGCCAGCCGTCGCACCACTGGGCGCCGCACCGCCAGCCGTCGCCACGCGCCCCGCCTCGAAGGAGACCTCCATGCCCCCTGAGACCGTTCTCCCCACCCTCGCCGAGCAGGCCGAGAGGCTCATCGCCCTCGAGGTGCACACCCTGGCCGGACGTCCGGAGCAGGCACTGCGCAGCGCCGTCGAGCAGTGGGGGAGCGATCGCACCGATGCGCTGCTGGCGATCGACCCGGCGCTCGCGCCTCCGTCGGCCCTCACCCCGCTGCTGCGGCGCGGGGAGAAGCCCGGCTTCGTGGTCGAGGACATGACCGACGTGGACCAGTTCGCTCCGACCGGCATCGAGCTGGGCGGCGAGGCGCTCTACCTCGTCGAGAACCTGGAGCGCGGGGACGAGTACGAGAACTGGTCCGCCGAGGAGGCGCTGCCGGCGATCATCGGCCGCGATCGCACTCCGCTGCTGCTCAGCGAGGGCATCCACTGGGCGCTCCAGCAGGGCGAGATCCTCGAGCGGGGCCACTGCTTCATGACGATCGGCTCCCGCCTCACGAAGCCCACCGGGAAGCTCGACTCCCGCACGCCGGCCCTGTGGATCAGCAACGGGACCGGACGCGACGGCAAGGACCGCAAGGACGCCCCGAAGCTCGGCTGGTGCTGGTGGGGCAACCGCCACACCTGGCTCGGCTTCGCCTCGGCCACCGGGCGAACGGCCGTCTGACCCCGGGTCGCCAGCCCCACGAGAACCAGCCCCACGAGCACCGGCCCCACGAGGAGGGGACCATCCGTCGAGCCTGCATTCTGTGTCGGTGAGCGCTCTCTCACCGACACAGGATGCAGGCTCGAACGCGACGAGCTCGGGTCGCCGGCTGATGGGCTCGGGTTGCTGCTTGATGTGCTCGGGTCGCTGACTGGCAAGCTCGGGTCGCTGACTGACCAGCACGGATTGCGGCCTGCCGAATACGGCTCGCTGTCTGGTCAGCGGTGGGCGTCGCAGGCTGCGAGCACGGCCCGGCCTCGACGCAACAGGGCGTGACCTCGACAAAGACATGGAGATCAGAGCGCGCCTGCCGGTATCTTCGCCTCATGACCTTCCCCTATGCCCCGACCTGGTGGGAGGAGCACGAGGCGATCGTGTCGCGCGCCGCCGAGGACGGCCTCTCCGTCGAGAATCCGCCGTTCTCCGCCGACCTCCTCGCGCTGCTGACGGACGTCGAGGCCGCCTTTGCGCAGACCGGCGCCGACACCCCCGGCTGGGAGGACCCGCACCACGACCCCACAGCACTCGGCGAGCGACGCGACAGCCGCGACGAGGAGTACAGCCGCAGCTCGGACCCCGGCAAGTATCGGATCCTGTGGACCCGTGCCGAGGCCTGGACCCAGGTGCTCACCGCGCGCGGCTGGGCCGACGCGGTCGAGATCGAGGACGGTGCGCAGGTCAGCTGGGCCGTCGACCCGCGCGTGGACCGCTATCGCACGACTGTGCTGCGCCCCCGTCGGCCCGGAACGCAGCCGATCGTGCTCGTCCGCACCGCCCCGGACGATGCCACCGGCAGCACCGATCTCGCCGCCGCCGACGCCGTGGTCCCGGACCTCGTCGTCGGCTTCGGGGAACCCGCTGTCGCGGTCCTGGAGCCGGACTGCCTGTGTGACGCCTGCGACTCCGGCTCCCGCGACCTGCTCGAAGTGCTCGACCAGGCGATCCTGTCGATCGTCGACGGCTCGAGCGAGGTGGTGAGATCGCCGGATGGCGCGAGCGCACGCACCTCCTTCGGCGCCGAGAGCGGCAGCGGCGCCGACGATCCCGCCACCACCCTGCGGCTCACCGCCGGTCCGTGGGCCGACGGCTGGGCGCCCCGGCCGCTGTGCCCGCCGATCGAGCCGCTCAGCCCGATCGAGTCGGCGTGGCAGGACGAGATGCTGCGCGACCCGTGGCCGACGCGCCTGCTCGACGCCGCGCTCGCCGTGCTGCCGGCTCCCCTCGAGGGGCGGATCCACCGGCTGCGGACGGGACGCTCCGCGCCGCCGACGAGGTATGCCACGGCGGTGGATCCGGACGTGGCGATCACCGCTCCGCTCGATGCGCTGGAGAACCCGCCCGCCGGGTACAACCTGATGCACCGCAGCGCTCTGGTGACTGCCATGGATTTCGAGACGGCCAGCTCTGCCGTGCGCGGCTGGGTGGTGCATCGGCGGGCAGGACTGCAGGTCTCTGCCTCGCACGGTCAGGCCGAGCCCGGAGCGCAGGTGCACCTGCGCCTGGGCATCGGGCCGCTCTCGATCCTCGCCCCCTGCCGCGTGCTGTGGGTGATCGATGAGCCGGACCGTGCCGGCTTCGCCTACGGCACCCTGCCCGGGCACCCCGAATCCGGGATCGAGCAGTTCACCGTGACCCGCGCTGGCGCTGGCGCTGGCACCGGCACTGGCACTGGCGCTGGCACCGACGTCGTGCGCTTCCATCTCGACGCGGTCTCGAAGCCAGCCACCTGGTACGCCCGGCTGGGCCGGCCGGTCTCCCGACTCGTCCAGGAGGTCGTCACCCGCCGCTACCTCCGCGCCCTGTCCACCCGCGCTGCCCCGGTATTCGATATGGCCCGACGCGTCGAATAGCCCCCTGGATAACGACATGCCAGGCAGTACGGGGTGGGCGGAGAGCATCCGACGAGTGCAGGAGTCCGGGGAGCACCCGACGAGTGCAGGAGTCCGGGGAGCGCGCACTCGCGTGCCTCGGGCCTGCACGCCGTGGCGCTGCTCAACGGCTCTGTCTCTCAGGAGTCCAGGTCGTGCCGCATCCCGTGGATGATCATGACGATCAGGTAGACGACGATCGCCGGCGCGAGATCCACCGTGATCTCCAGGACGTCACGCTGGAAGATCGCTGCGACCACTGCGACGATGACCGTCACCGCCACGACATTGAGCGCGAGGACGAGCGTCAGGTACTTCGCCCTGTCCGTCATCGACCCACCTCCTTCGCCTGTGTCGGCCAGCACCGTACATCGCGGGCCCCGTCCCAGAGGAATTGCGGTCCTCAGTCCCCGAAGAATCGCGGGCCACCTTCTCCCGACGAAGGCCATCTCACCCACGACGGCGCGCACGTCGGTTACGGTGACCGGTATCGCGTGCGATGACGACGTGACGAGTGGTCGGCGGCCCTGCCCGTCGGCCGCCTGTGCGCCCCTGTCGCCGCGGCCCTTCCCCGCCCCCGACAGGAGAGCCCCGTGAACTCCCTGATCCTCGCTGTGGTCGGCATCGCCATGATGGTCGCCGGCTACCTGCTCTACTCCCGCTACCTCGGCGGGCGCGTGTTCAAGCTCCGCGCCTCCTTCCGCACCCCCTCCCATGAGCTGGAGGACGGGGTCGACTTCGTCCCCACCAACAAGTTCATCCTGTGGGGGCATCACTTCACCTCGGTCGCCGGCGCGGCCCCGATCGTCGGCCCCGCCGTCGCGGTGATCTGGGGCTGGCTGCCCGCCTTCCTCTGGGTCACCCTCGGCACCGTCTTCTTCGCCGGCATGCACGACCTCGGCGCGCTCTGGGCCTCGGTGCGCAACCGCGGCCAGTCCATCGGCACCCTCTCCGCCCGCTACATCGGCGCCCGCGGCAGCCGCTTGTTCCTGGTGGTCATCTTCCTGCTGCTGCTCATGGTGAACGCGGCCTTCGCCGTGGTGATCGCAGGGCTCCTGGTCTCCACCCCCACCGCCGTGATCCCCACCTGGGGCGCGCTCGTGGTCGCGGTGCTGATCGGTCAGGCGATCTACCGGTTGAAGTGGAACCTGCCGATCGTCTCCGTCGTGGGTGTGGTGGCGCTGTACGCGCTGATCCTGCTGGGCGATGCGGTTCCCGTCGTGCTGCCGGAGACAGTGCTGGGCCTGTCCGCCGAGGCGTTCTGGATCGTGGTGCTGTTCGTCTACGCCGCGATCGCCTCCGTGCTGCCGGTGTGGGTGCTGCTGCAGCCGCGCGACTACATCAACGGTCTGCAGCTGTTCATCGCGCTCGGCCTGCTCTACGGCTCGGTGCTGATCTTCCGCCCCGAGGTGGTCGCCCCCGCGTTCAACGCGAACGTCCCCGAGGGGACCCCCGGCATCATGCCGCTGCTGTTCGTGACCATCGCCTGCGGCGCGATCTCCGGCTTCCACGGCATCGTCTCCTCCGGCACCTCCTCGAAGCAGCTGGACAAGGAGACCGACGCCCGTTTCGTGGGCTACTTCGGCGCGGTCGGCGAGGGCCTGCTGGCGCTCGGCGCGATCATCGCCACCACCGCCGGCTTCCGCACCATCGCGGACTGGGAAGAGGTCTACTCGGCGTTCAACGAGGGCGGGGTCACCGCCTTCGTCAACGGCGGAGGCTCGATCCTCAACCAGGGCCTGGGCATTCCCACCTCGCTCTCGGCGACGATCCTGGCGACCATGGCGGTGCTGTTCGCGGCCACCACGATGGATACCGGGGTGCGCCTGCAGCGGTTCGTGGTCCAGGAGATCGGGCAGGTCGTCGGCGTGAAGCTCGGCACCGCGGTCGCCACCGCGATCGTGCTGGTGGTGTGCTTGGGGCTCACCTTCAGCGCCGGGGCCGACGGGTCCGGCGGCATGCTCATCTGGCCGCTGTTCGGCACCACCAACCAGATCATGGCCGGGCTCACGCTCGCGATCCTGGCGGTGATGCTGATGCGCAAGCGCCGCCCTGTGCTGCCGATCATGATCCCGCTGGTGTTCGTGCTGTTCATCAGCGTGTACGCGCTGATCATCCAGCTCGGCGAGTTCTTCGCCGCCGGGAACTGGCTGCTGCTGGCGCTGGACGTGATCATCCTGATCGCGGCGGTGTGGGTGATCGTCGAATCCGCGGTCGCGCTGAACCGGGCCCGGAAGGACGAGCCCGAGCTCGATGACGAGGACGAGCGGGAGTCCGTCGGCGCCGAGGGCGGCTCCGGCGAGTGACCCGCGCGTCCACCCCAGCTCCCGTCGGCGGGTCCCCGGAACGGCCCGCCGACGGGGCGGCCCCCGCCTCCGCGCGGCCCTCGCTCGCCCAGCGCTGGCGGGCGTTCAGCGACGGACTGCACGAGTTCTACGTCGCCCCCTACCGGCGCACCTTCGCCCGGGCCCGACGCGACGAGGACGACCTGTTCCGGATGCTCGTGATGAGCGAGATGCTGGGCGTGCCGAACCCCGCCGCGTACTACACCGCCGAGCTGCTGCCCGTGCTCTACGACAGCTTCCACGACTGGCATCGCCGCGTGGGCATGGAGCGCTCACCGTTGGAGAACTACCGATGCTGCTGACCCTCGCCGCTGAGCGCCGCGTGCTGTTCCTGGGCGGGAAGGGAGGCGTCGGGAAGACCACCGTCGCGTCCGCCGTCGCCCTCGCCGCCGCGCGGAAGGGCCGACGCGCCCTCGTGGTCTCCACCGACCCCGCCCACAACCTCGGCCACCTCTGGGGCCAGCGGATCGGGGACCGCGCCACCCCGCTCGGGGACGGCGCAGACGGCCGGTTGAAAGGCCTGGAGATCGACCCCGACGCCACCACCGACCGCCACCTGAAGGACGTCGCCCACACCCTGAAGCGCCTCATGCCGGACACCCTCGCCGGCGAGGTCGACAAGCACATGGACCTCTCCCGCCGCTCCCCGGGCACCCACGAGGCCGCGGTGCTCGAGCGGATGACGGAGCTGGTCGAGACCGGACTTACGGACTACGACCTGGTCGTCTTCGACACCGCCCCCTCCGGGCACACGGCGCGTCTGATGGCGCTTCCCGAGGTGATGACCGCCTGGACCGACGGCCTGCTGAACCGCCGCGAGAAGTCCGCGAAGCTCGGCGCCGCGATGCGCGGGCTCGACGGCGACCGCGGGAAGACCGTGCTCGGGTCGACCGCCCCGCGGGACCCGATCGAGGAGCGCGACGACGAGATCCGCTCCATCCTGCTGCGCCGACGGGACCGCCTCGCCGGGCTGCGCGAGGTGCTCGTGGACTCCGCGCTCTCGTCCTTCGCGATCGTCCTGGCCGCCGAGCGCCTGCCGGTGCTGGAGACCATCGAGCTGCACGCGGAGCTCACCCGCACCGGTGTCGACATCGGCGCCCTGGTCGTCAACAAGCGCTCCCCGGCCGATCGCGGCGACTTCCTGGCCCGACGCCATGCCGTCGAGGACGAGCACCTCGCGACCCTCCGCGCCGCCCTGCCCCGCGTGCCGCTGCAGGAGGTGCCGCTGGGGGAGGAGGACGTCGTCGGCCCGGCCGCCCTGGAGCGCTTCGCTGCGCTGCTCTGAGTGCTCTGCGCGCTCCCCACGACGCCGACGCAGACGCCGACGCCGACGCCGACGCAGACGCCGACGCCGACGCCGACGCCGACGCCGACGCCGAGCAATCCGCTAGTGCACCGAGAAGCCGCCGTCCACGGCGATCGACCGCCCGGTGACATAGGCCGAGCCCGGGCCGGCGAGGAACACCGCGGCGGCGGCGAAATCCTCGGGCAGTCCGTTCCGGCCGACGACGGTCCGAGCTGCGAGGGCGTCGATGACTGCCGGATCGGAGATCGTCTCGCGGTTCAGGGGCGTGCGCACGAAGCCCGGGATCAGCACGTTCGCAGTGACCCCCTGCGACGACCAGGCCTCGGCCTGCACCCGGGCGAGTCCCTCCACCGCGGCCTTGGACACCCCGTAGGCGCCGCTGTCCGCGAAGGGCCGGTGGGCCTGCTGCGAGCTGATGTGGATCAGGCGCCCGTAGCCGCGCTCCGCCATCCCGGGGGCGAGGCGCTGGCCGAGCACGAACGGTGCGTCGAGGTTCACCGCCATGGTCGCGTCCCACGTCGGCTCGTCCAGCTCCGGCATCGGCGGGCGCAGGTTGATGCCCGCGCAGCTCACCAGCACGTCCACCTCGCCGGCGGCGTCGGCCAGGGTATGGGCGCCGGTCCGCGTGGAGAGATCGGCGCGGAGGCCCTCGGCGGTGCCGCCGTCGGCCCGGATCTCCGCGACGGCCTGGTCGATCGCGCTCTGCGTGCGGGCCGCGATCAGCACCCGCGCCCCGGCGCCGGCCAGGACGCCGGCGATCCCACGGCCGATCCCGGAGCTGCCCCCGGTGACCAGGGCCGTGCGTCCGCGCAGGCCGAACAGGGACTCGAGGGTGGGGGAGGAGCTCATCGCCGAAGCGTAGCGACCCCGTGCCCGCTCAGTCGGTGCGGATCACGGTGACGGGGCCTTCGTCGTCCGTCGGCGGCTCGAAGTGGTCGAAGTAGATCTCCGCGAGAGCGCGCGGCAGCTGGAAGTCGTCGCCGTGCTCCGCGGCCCGCGCGTCGACCCGTGCGAGCGCCGTCTCCCGGGACGCGAGGACCTGCACGATCTCCGGGGTGATGCCCGACGGGAGGAGCAGCGCCCGCCAGTGATCCCGCATCTCCCGCGACCAGAACGACAGGTCCAGCACCACGTCCTTCCGCTCGCGCACGCACGTGAGCAGGTGCTGCTCGAGCTCGGCCATGATCCCGGCGCCCGCGGCCTCCGGCAGCGGCATCGTGCGATGGCCTCGGGCCCAGGCCTCGGTGTCCACGGACAGCCGCACCATCCCGTCAGCCTCGTAGCGGCGCGCGATGGTCGACTTCCCCGAGCCTGCCGGGCCGCACATGAAGATCACCCTGCTCATCGCGCCAGCGTAGGGCAGAACCGGCTCAGCGGTCGCGTCAAGACATTCGGCCCCCAGCGTTGCCCCGACGCCGTGGAGGCGGAGAGGTCACGCTGGGGGCCGAAAGTTCGAAGGGCCGGCCGTATGCGCCAGGTTAAGCGCGCCGGGGACGCAGCAGCTCAGGCGGCTTGCTCGACCTCCGCCGGATTCGACCGCAGCGTCATGGCCAGCACGATCGCGGCCGTCGTGATCACGCCACCGAAGACGAACGCCCAGCTCGCACCGCTGGCCTGAGCATCCTGCGCCGAGGCGCCGGACTCGACTGCGAGGACCGAACCGAGCGTCAGCAGGGCGATGAACACCGCCGTGCCGAGCGCACCGGCGAGCTGCTGGAGAGTGTTGAGGATCGCCGAGCCGTGTCCGTAGAGCGACCGCGGCAGCGCCCCGAGGGACAGCGTCAGCAGCGGGGTCATCACCATCGCCATGCCGATGCCCAGCGGGATGTTCAGCGCGATGATCAGTCCCTGGGTGGCGTCCCCATCGAGCAGGAACACCTCGAGCCAGCTCACCAGCGCCATCAGCGCGATGCCGGGCACCACGATCGGACGCGGGCCCACCCGGTCGTACAGCGCGCCGACGAACGGACCGAGCAGGCCCGAGGCCGCTGCCCCGGGGAGCATCGTCAGACCGATCTCGAGAGTGCTCATCTCGAGCGCCCCGGTCATGTACAGCGGGAGTGCGACCACGGTGCCGAGCATGGTCGCGAAACCGATCAGGATCACCAGCACCGAGACGGTGAAGGTGCGCACCTTCAGCGGTCGCAGGTCCAGCAGCGGCTCGTCGCCGCGGGCGAGCATCCGCACCTGGCGGAGGGTGAAGACCGCCAGGGCGAGCACCCCGATCCCGGCCACCAGCAGCGGCACCAGCCGGCTGGTGCCCGAGACGATCTGGCTGATCGAGGCCAGCGCGTAGATGACACCGCCGAAGCCGATCGCGGAGAGCACCACGGAGACCGCGTCGAGACGCACCTTCTCCGGCTCGGTGTAGTTGCGCATGAAGATCAGCCCGATGGTCAGGGCGATCACGATGATCGGCAACATGATGAGGAAGAGGTAGTGCCAGGTGCCGTGCTCCAGGATGAACCCGGAGATCGACGGGCCCAGCGCCGGCGCGGCGGAGATCACCACGCCCACCAGTCCCATCACCAGTCCGCGGGACTTGATCGGCACCAGCGCGAGGATGGTGGTCATCAGCAGCGGCAGCACCATCGCGGTGCCTGCCGCCTGGACCACCCGGGCGCCCAGCAGCACCGGGAAGGTGGGAGCGAGCATCGCGATCACGGTGCCCACCAGGAACAGCAGCATCGCGGTGATGAACACGGCGCGCACCGACAGCCGCTTCATGAGGAAGCCGGTGGTGGGGATGACCACGGCCATCGTGAGCATGAAGCCCGTGGAGAGCCACTGGGCGGTGACCGCGGTGATCGACAGGTCCGCCATCAGGGTGGGCAACGCGACGGACAGCAGGGTCTCGTTGAGGATCATCACGAACGCGGAGACGACCAGGACCGCGATGATCGGGGCGACCTTGTAGGTGGTGGGTGCGCGGCCGTCCTTGACGGTGGTGCCGGGGTTGTCGGCTCCGTCGCGGGTGGCGTACTCGGCGTCGGCGGAGGCGGAGCCCCCGGAGACGATGCCGGGTGCATCGACGGCAGGGAACTCGCCCGTGGGCGGACGGGTGGAGGTCATAGGGGTGGCATGCTTTCTGCATCGAGGGACCGGAGGGCCGGAACCTGCACGTCCGCGCGCGCTTCGGGGCGGAGCAATCAGGTCACCATCCGGTGGGGCCGACGGGCAGTGCCCGCGACCCGGACGAGTCTTTCAGGTGCGTACGTATCCCTGTAAGGAATGTGCTGTACGCATCCCCAAACGCCGGACCGCGCTCCGGCATTCCCGGCCGCCGCCCGTCAACATTCCTGCGCG
Organism: Brachybacterium sp. 107; assembly: GCF_052379725.1. Lineage (NCBI taxonomy): Bacteria > Bacillati > Actinomycetota > Actinomycetes > Micrococcales > Dermabacteraceae > Brachybacterium > Brachybacterium sp. 107. The sequence goes on from NZ_JBQSYW010000011.1 coordinate 75,729, forward strand.
CTCCCCGTCGGCGATCCTGCGCCCGCTTCCAGACCCCTCCGAAATGTTCAGCACTCGGGATGGATCTTCGTCGAGCCTGCACCATGTGTCGGTGAGAGCGCCCTCAACGACACGTGGCGCAGGCTCGAGCGGGGAGCGCCCCCGAGCGGGTCGACGACGGAGCAGCGCGGGTCGACGACGGGACGGGCACGGACAAAATTTCGAGCGGGTCGACGACGAGATGGGAAGCACGACCAAGGGGACGAGGCTTCCCGGAACGGTCACCCGCGATGCTGGCGCCACCACAGCGCCGCCTGCACGCGGGAGTCCAACTGCAGCTTCATGAGCGCGTGCGAGAGATGGGACTTGACGGTCGTGATCTCGACGAAGAGCCGCGAGGCGATCTGCTGGTTGGAGAGCCCCTGCGCGACCAGGGCCAGCACGTCTTCCTCCCGACGAGTGAACGTGGGCTCGGAAAGTACGCCCGGGGCCGGCCGACTGTCGGATGCGGGGTCCGACGTCGGGACCGGATCGGATGACGGCTGCGGATGCTCGTCACTCTCCCGGCCGACGGACGCCGACCGCTCGCGCAGCGCCCCGACCACGGCGCGGGTCGCCGCGGCGGAGAGCACGGCGTCGCCGCGGTGCACGTCGCGCACCGCGGCGAGGATCCGCTGCGGATCCTCGGACTTCACGAGGTAGCCGTCGGCCCCGGCGGCGAGCGCCCCGAGCACATAGTCGTCGAGGTCGAACCCGGAGATCACCAGAACGTTCGCTCCGGTCTCGCGCAGTCGCGGGGTGATCTCGATGCCGGTCGCGCCGGGCATCCGCACGTCGGTCAGGACCACGTCGGGCCGGTGCTCGCGGGCGGCGGCCACGGCGGATTCCCCGTCGGCCGCCTCGGCGATGACGGTGATGTCCGCCGCGGAGTCCAGCAGCGCGACCAGGCCGGAACGCACCGCAGGGTGGTCGTCGGCCACCAGGACGCGGATCGGGCGGGTCGACGATTCGTCGGGTGCGGGTGCGGGTGCGGGTGCGGGTGCGGGTGCGGGTGCGGGTGCGGGTGCGGGTGCTTGCGCGGGCGCAGGCGGTCCGGGGCGCGAGGTCGCATCGGTCACGGTGTGGCCTCCTGGGCGGCGTGGGAGGAGGTGCGCGGATCGCCCTCCTCGGCAGTCGTCTCTGTCGTCTCTGTCGTCGGTGTCGTCGTAACCGTCGGTCTCGTGGTGGTCGTCGGTGGGGCCGGTGTCGTCGAGGGGGCCCGGTGCGCGGACGTCGGCCGGTCCTCCGGCGCATCCACCACGCTGGGCGCCCGCACGGGCAGCTGCGCGAGGACCCGCCAGACGTCGGCCTCCGCATCGGGACCAGGGCCGGAGGTGGCGCTCCCGCCCACGGCCGTCGCCCGATACGCGAGGGCACCGCGACCCACACCGGTGCCGGGCACGGAGCGCTCGGCGCGCCGGTTCCGCAGCTCGAGCGTGACCTCGTCGGCCCCGACGTCGATGCGGAGGGAGATCGGTGCCAGCCCGTGCCGCACGGCGTTCGTCGAGGCCTCCGCTGCGATGCGCAGCAGGGCCGCCTGCACGGAGGGCTCCACGCGCGAAGGATCCGTGACGGCCGGGTCGATCTCCACGCGGGCCTGCGGATCGCGTCCGCGCAGGCGCGTGGTCAGCGAGGGCCAGTCCAGGGTGACCGTGGGCTGGGTGCCGGACTCCGCGGTGGAGAGCACCCCGATCATCGAGCGCAGGTCGCGCAGCGCCGCATGCGCCGACTCCCTGGCGGTGACCAGAGAACGGTCCCGCGCCTCGGGCTGTTCGAGGGAGGCGGCGAGGTTGGTGTGGAGGGAGACCGCGCTGAGATGGCCGGCGATCACGTCGTGCAGGTCGTGGGCGATCGTGAGGCGCTCGGTCTCCACGGCCTGGGCGGCGCGGGCGGAGGCGAGCTCGTGCTCGAGATCGGCGAGGGACTCCGCGCTCAGCCGTGCGTCGCGATGGCGGCGCACCTCCCAGCCCCACAGCAGCGGAGTCGACAGCACGAGCGCGGCGACCAGCAGCACCACCAGGAGGATGGGGCCGGGGGCGCCGAGCAGCAGCGCGGCGAGGACGGCGATCGCCCCGGCGCCGATCGAGAGGATCGTGGTGACGCGGGCCAGCCGGATGCTGCCGTGCAGGACCGGGTCGAAGATCGCCTCGAACAGCAGCAGGTAGGCGGAGACCTGGCCGCCGACCACGATCTCCGCGATCGCGAGGGGCCCGGCCACGGCGAGCGGGATCACGGGTCGGCTGCGACGCCACAGCAGGCTGACGCAGGCGATCAGCAGCATCACCACCGAGATCCACGTCGGCCACCGCAGCGCGCCGCCGACGAACCCGGAGTTGCTGGCTCCGGTCGCCGCGAGCAGCACGACGACCACCGCGTAGCCGCCCGCCGCGAGCGCGTCGTGGCGCGTGAGCCGAGGGCGCTCGGGAGTCCCGAACGGGTCTGCAGACATGATCCGAGGTTACGCGGCCGGGGGCCAGCTCACCTGCCCCGGGAGCACAGTCGGCACCTTGGGAGGAGGACCGCGGAGGATGCCGTCGTCACGATGGAGGGCATGGAATCGCTCCCCGACGCCGTCGGCCCGCTGGGCCTGGTCCTGCTCGCCCTCGTGGACTCCACCTCGATGGGCACGCTGGTGATTCCTGTGATCCTGCTCGTGGTGGGCCAGGGCGGGGCGCTGCGCATCGCCGGCCGCACCCTGCTCTACCTCGCGGTGATCGGCGTCTTCTACCTCCTGCTGGGGATCGCGCTCCTGGCCGGGCTGCTGCCGCTGATCGACTCCTTCGGGCACCTCCTCGCCTCTCCGGTGGTGATGCTCGCGCTCGCCGTGGCCGGGGTGCTGCTGGTGGTCTGGTCCTTCCGTCTGGACCCGAAGTCGGTGCGCAAGCGCGGCGGGGACCCCGAGGCGTCCGCCCGCCGCTGGACCGATCGCGCCCGACGGGCCTCCGGGCGGCCCGGCCTGCTGATCTCCCTGGCGCTGCTGGCCGGGGTGATCGAGGCGGCCTCGATGATCCCGTACCTCGCGGCGATGGGGATCATCGCCGACCTGGGGATCGGGTTGGGCGGCGGAGCCCTCGTGCTGGGGGGCTACTGCGCAGTGATGATCGTGCCGGGGGCGGTGCTGTGCGGCGTGCGCGCCGCTCTGGGTGCGCGGGCCGATGCCCTCCTGGACCGCGTCCACGAGTGGGCGGTGAAGAACGTGACCAGCGCCTTCTCCTGGGTGGTGGGCATCATCGGCGTGATCCTCCTGCTCAACACGATCGGTCCTGCCCTGTCCCTGCTGACCGGCGGTCAGGGCGCCTGAGATCCGGCCCCGTATGCTCAGCGCCTCAGCGCCTCAGCGCCTCAGCGTCCGGTACGTCGCCCACGCCGAGCGGGCGGAGTCCACGACGACGACCGCGGGGTCTCTGCTCGAGCGGCACCCGGTGCCCGCGTCCTCGCCCCGACGGCCCGTGGTGACCGCGACCGTCAGCGCGAAGATTCCCAGGCCGAGCGTCGCGAACTCGACGGTCTCCCCGATCAACCCGGCCAGGAGGGCGAGCCCCTCATGGTCTCGCCCGGTCAGCTCATGCTCGAGCCCGGTCACGGGGACCGTCACCACGAGGCCGATCCCGAGCAGGACGGCGCCTGCGGCCAGCCAGGGGAGGGCCGGGGCCCGACCGGAGCGCCCAGCACGGCCAGAGCGACCCTGCAGCGCTGCGACCGCGAGGAGCGCAGCCGCGACGCCGAGCAGGGCCAGCCGGAGCAGGGACACCTGGCTCATCAGGTCCGCCATCCCGGCGAACCCTTCGCCGTGCAGCGAGCCGAGGGGGAGTGCGCGATGGCCGAGGAACCCGATCAGCACGCCGAGCATCGCGAGCGCGCACCCGCTGAGCGCGAGGACCAGGGAGGCGCGGGGCGTGGTGCGCCGATAGACGATCAGGAGCGCCAGTCCTGCCAGGGGTGCGAGCAGACCGACGAGTTCGAGGATGCGGATCATGGACAGGGCTCCTTCGGGGGCAGTGCGCGGCCGACGGGATCGGCGTGCTCTCCGGTTATGGCACACGCGTGCTAAAATAGTAGAGTCGATCGCCGGTTCTGGCAAGGGCGTGCTATAAAAAGGCATGCCCAAGATCGTGAACCCCGAGGAGCGTCGACGCGCCATCGTCGAGGCCGTGTTCGTGGTCGTCGCCCGCGACGGCCTCGCACGCGCCTCCCTGCGCAGCATCGCCGCCGAGGCCGGCCTCGCCATCGGCTCCGTGCGCCACTACTGCGGCAGTCAGCAGGAGATCCGGGAGCTGGCCGTCGAGGCCTTGTCCACGGGATTCGAGGACAGGTTCCGCGCGCACCTCGCGGATCTGCCCGCCGTGCAGGCCGGGGCTCTGTCCCGTCGGGCGCTGGCGCAGCGCGCGCTTGAGGAGCTGCTGCCGCTGGACGAGCGGCGCCGATCGGAGATGGCGGTGTCGCTGGAGTTCACCGTCGCGGCGCGCACGGATCCGAGCGTCGGCCCGCAGGTCGCCCGGCTCCGTCGGGGGATGGTGATGGTCGTCGCACGGATCCTCGCCGGGCTCGAGCAGGCGCAGGCGCTGCGCGAAGGGGTCCAGGTGGAGGTCGAGATCGATCGCCTGGCGGCACTGCTGGACGGCCTGGCGCTGCGCGGACTGGACCCCGAGGAGCTGTCCCCCCAGCGCGCTCGGGACGTGCTCGTGCGCCATCTCGACGACATTCTGGAGCCCACGAGCCTCTGAGCGGGCCCGAGCGCGCCCGGACGGCCCGGCACCCGGGTGGGTTCCCCGCCGTGACCTGGTGCCTGCGCGGTAGCATTCGAGGACGACGGCTCCGACACCGGGGCTGTCGGGTGCGACGGACCGATGAGGGGGCAGGGTGATGGCATCCCCACAGTGTTCCGGCGATCTCGCCCGTCACGCCCGCACCGTCGGTCCGGGCCCCGTCGACCAGGAGGTCCCTCAGTCATGAGCAACGGCGTCACCGGCTCCACCCACCGCACGGCGGTGACCCTCTCGGACGTCGCCCGCGCGGCGGGAGTCTCCATCGCGACCGCCTCGTTCGTGCTCAGCGGCCGCGACGGCAGCCGCTCGGCCGGCTCGCCCGCCACCAAGGCGAAGGTGCGCGCGGCCGCGGAGGAGCTCGGGTACGTGCCCAACCGCAACGCTCAGGCGATGCGCACCGGCCGCGGCGGCGGCATCGTGCTCGCGCTCGGCACCCTCGATGACCCGTGGGGCGTGCAGCTGGCCACGCAGGTGAGGGAGGATGCGCTCGAGCACGAGCTGTCCACCCTGGTCCTGGCCGATGAGCGCTGGAGCGAGTACCTCTCCGGGGCTTCGGCCGACGCCGGCTTCATCACCAGCGTCGACTTCCAGGAGGACGGTCCCGAGAAGGTGCGGCGACTGGCCGCGGCCGTCCAGACCGGGATCGTCGCCTTCACCGCGAAGATGGAGCCCGAGGGGTTCGACGTCATCTCCTCGACGCCCTACTGCGCGATCGCCAAGGCCTACGCCCGGCTGCGAGCCCGCCACGAGACCGTGCACCTGCTGGCCCCGGATCTGGCGGACCGGATCCCCGGCACGATCAACCACCCCCGCACCCTCGCCTTCCTCGACGCGGCTCACGAGCACGGGGACGAGGCGCCCGAGCGGCTGCTCCGCCTCACTCCGGAGAGCGGCCGCGACACCTATCTGGCGAGCATGGAGTGGCTGGTGGCGCCCGACCGTCCCCGCGCCGTCATCTGCTTCACCGGCTATCAGGCCGTCGCCCTTCAGCTCGCGGCCGAGCGGCTCGGGCTGAACGTCCCCGACGACCTCGAGATCATCGCCATCGGCGACGTCCCCTCCGAATCCGAGTACTTCGGCCCGATCAGCTACTACGGCGTGGACGACGTCTTCGCCCGCATCTCCGCCGTGGTGATCGACGCCGCCCGCCAACGCGGCGAGCGAGCCGGCGAGAAGCACACTTTCGACTGGGACTTCTTCCCCGGCGCCACCACCCACCTCGACGAATGAGCCCGATGCCCTCCACCACCTGGACCCTGCCCGGCCTGCACCTGAGCGACATCACGCTGCCCGTCCCGCTGGACCACGCCGACCCCGCCTCGCCGACGCTGGAGCTGTTCGCCCGCGTGGTCGCGGAGCCCGACGGCCAGGACCGCCCCTTCCTCGTCTACCTCCAGGGCGGCCCGGGATCCGAGGCACCGCGGCCTCTCGAGGCAGGGTCCCCGTCGTGGCTCGCCCGCGCCCTGCGCGATCACCGCGTGGTCATGCTCGACCAGCGCGGCACCGGCCGCTCCACGCCCGTCGGCCTGGATGCACCCCTGCCCGAGGGTGCGATCGACGGCGCGACCACCCTGCGTGCGGCGAGCCCTGCGCAGCAGGCCGACTACCTCACGCACTTCCGGGCCGACGCGATCGCGTACGACGCCGAGCTGCTGCGCGAGCACCTCGATGCGTCGAGCTGGTCGCTGCTGGGGCAGTCCTTCGGCGGTTTCACCACCCTGCGCTACCTCAGCGCCCACGCCGGCAGCGTCGACAAGGCCCTGTTCACGGGCGGGCTGCCCACACTGGGTTCAGATATGGACGCCGTCTACGCCACCACCTGGGACGGCATGATCGACCGCAGCGAGCGCTACTGGGCACGCTTTCCCGACGATCGTGACCGCATGCGCCGGCTCTCGGATCTCGCCGGGGCCGGGCAGCTGCGACTGGCCGACGGGCAGAGCGTGGGAATGGAGCGCCTGCGCCGCCTCGGCCATCTGCTCGGCGCCTCCGGCGGCCAGGAGCGCCTGCACTACCTGCTGGATCTCGAGCCGACATCGCCGGCCTTCCTCCACGACCTCGCGGCTGCCCTGCCCTTCAGCGGTCGCAACCCGCTGTACGCCGTGATCCACGAGAGCTGCTGGGCCGACGGCGTGGCCACCCGCTGGACCGCCGACCGCATGATGCCCGAGGCGGTGCGCCAGGATCCGACGCTGCTGGGCGGCGAGCACATCCATCGCGACCTGTTCGCGGAGGACCCGGAGTTCGCGCCCTGGGCCGAGGCCGCCGATCTGCTCGCCGAGCACGAGTGGCCCCGCCTCTACGACGAGGACGCCCTGCGCGCCGCCGACGTTCCCGGCGCGGCCGCCGTCTACTACGACGACGCCTACGTGCCGCGCCAGTACTCCCTGGCCACGGCGGAGCTGCTCAGCGGCGTGACGCCCTGGGTCACCAGCGAGTACGAGCACAACGGTCTGCGCGCCAGCGGCGACGGGGTCATCGACCACCTCCTCGATCTCGCGACCGGCCGCCGCGCCGCCTGACGACCTGACCGCCTGAGCGACTGAGCGACTGAGCCGTCTGACCTCAGAGCCGCCTGAGAGCAGAGATCGTCGTCTCAGCAGCCGTCGGCTCGCGCCGTCTGCTGACTCGGGCCGCCCGCCAGCCCGGACTGCCTTCCAGTCCGGACTGCCTTCCAGCCCGGACTGCCTTCCAGCCCGGACTGCCCGCCAGCCCGGGGTGCCCGCTTGCTCGGGCTGTCTGCCGTCCCGGGCTGCCGGCGATGCTGTGATCCGCCACACAGCTCCTCGTCGACGTGCCTGGCTGCAGGCTCGACGCGACATGCATTGGTGACCAGTGGTCGGTATTGGCTCGACTTATTAGTGCGTTGGAACTAATAATGCTCATCGTGGCTGCGTCGAGCGGCCGGCAATGACGCACATGCGGCACATGACGAAGGAGTCCACCCGTGACGACACCCTCAGGCGGGACCGGTTTCGCCCCGGATCCGACCATCGACCTCCAGGGCAGCCCGAACCTGATCGGACCGAAGCTCCCGATCCCTCACCTCGGCATCAAGCCCGAGGCCAAGAGGCCCATCTGGTTCATCGCGGGCCTCGTCCTGGCGCAGTTCGGAATCTTCGTCGCGCTGCTCGGCCCGGCCACCGTGTCGATCCAGATGAAGGCACAGACCCTGACCACGGATCCTGCCGAGCAGGTCGCGATGACAGCGATGGTCATCGCGCCCGGCGCGCTCGCGGCGGTCATCTTCAACGCGGTCGGCGGGCGGATCTCGGATCGCACCACCTCCGGTCTGGGCAGGCGTCGACCGTGGATCGTCCTCGGAGTCCTGGGCCTGACCCTCTCGCTCCTGCTCATCGCGCTCGCCACCGGCCCGCTGATGATGGCGATCGGGTGGTTCCTCGCCCAGGCCTGCGCGAACCTTGGCTTCGCCGCGTACCTCGCGTCCGTCGCGGACCAGCTGCCCTCCGAGCAGTACGGCAAGACCTCCGGCCTGATCGGTATCGCCCAGAACTCGGCCATCATGGTCGCGACTTGGCTGAGCGCGGCGTTCTCCACCAACATGCTCCTGCTCTTCATGGTCCCGGCGGTGCTCGGACTGGTCCTGGTGGTGGCGTACGCACTGATGCTCCCCGAGCCGGTGCTCAAGGAGAACCGCTACCCGTTCAACCTGAGGGAGCTGATCGCGACCTTCTGGACGAACCCCGTGAAGTACCCGGACTTCGGCCTGGCCTGGTGGGGCCGCTTCCTGATCATCCTGGCCTCCTACCTCTTCGTCACCTTCCGGTTGTTCTACATGACCAACCACCTCGGTCTAGCCGCCGGCGCCGCAGCGGCCGCGGTCGCCGTCGGAGTCACGATCTACACGGTGGCCTCGATGGTCGCGGGCCTGCTGGCCGGGTGGATCTCGGACAAGCTCGGGCGGCGCAAGGTCATGGTCGCCGTCTCGATCCTCGTCTTCGCGATCGGCACCTACGGGCTCCTCCACGCGGACACCGTGACCGGCTTCTACGTCTGCGAAGCCATCATGGGAATCGCCTACGGCATGTACCTCGCCGTCGATCTCGCCCTCGTGTTCGAGGTGCTCCCGGATCGGGAGAACACCGGCAAGCATCTGGGCGTGTTCAACATGGCCAACGCTCTGCCCCAGTCCCTGGCCCCCAGCGTCGGAGGATTCCTGCTCGCGAAGCTCGGCGGAGGCACCGACTTCACGGCGCTGCTCGTCGCGGCCGCGATCTCCGCGGTGCTCGGTGCGATCATCACGATGTTCATCCGCGGCGTGAAATAGAGTTTGCCTGACATCGACGGCCGGGACGGAGCGATCTGTTCCGGCCGTCCTGCTTCCATCACTCGAAGGAGACCACGCGACCGATGAGCGCCACCGGCCAGGACGCCCGCCCCGCCCGCCGTCGGCCCGGACGGCCCCGTGGGCAGGACTCCGCCGTGGTGCGAGAGGGCGCGATGCGGGCGGCGATCGACCTCATCGCGAGGCAGGGCTTCGCGGCGACCTCGATGGCGCAGGTCGCGGCCGCCGCGGGGATCTCACCCTCAGGGCTCGTCCATCACTTTCCCTCGAAGAAGGCCCTGCTCGGCGCGGTCCTCGAATATCGCGACACGGTGGACAGCTTCCCCCGGGAGGCGTTCGGGGAAGGCCCCTGGGCCGATTTCGACCACCTGGTGCATGTGGCCGGGCTGAACATGGAGCGGCGCCAGCTCGTCCTTCTCTACACGACGATGATGGGGGAGGCTGCGACCTCCGAGCACCCCGCGCACGAGTGGCTGAAGAGCCACTACGCAGCCGTCGTCGGGACGCTTGCCGACGCCGTCCGAGCCGCGCAGCGCGACGGCCATATGCGGCCCGAGGCCCCAGTGGATCGCATCGCGCGCTCCACGGTGGCGCTGATGGACGGCCTCCAGGTCCAGTGGCTGCTGGATCCGGAGATCGACATGGAGGCAGCCCTGGGCGACTATGTCGCCGAGCTCAAGCGGCGGTGGGGCACAGACCCCGCCTGACCGGCGGCAGGCTTCTCTCAGGCGTCGGCCGCGAGGCGGAATCCCTTGTTGTCGCTCGCGTCCTCCGCGGCCGTCGAGCTCCGGGCCGCGACCCGGTAGCGGTTGCAGTACGAGTCGTGGCACAGGTACGAGCCGCCGCGCATCACCCGCACGTCACCGTCGAGCGAGAGCGCATCACCGGTGGACCAGTTGTCGCTGCACCACTCCCACACGTTCCCCGCCACCTCGTACAGCCCGAACCCGTTGGGTGGGAAGGACCGCACGGGCGCCGTCGCGACAAAGCCGTCCTCCTGCGTGTTCCGCACGGGGAAGGCGCCCTGCCAGATGTTGCAGCGGTGCTCGCCGTCCGGCGTGAGCTCATCGCCCCAGGCGAATCGCGCCTGGTCCAGGCCACCGCGGGCTGCCTTCTCCCATTCCGCCTCCCGGGGCAGACGCATCCCGCACCAGGTCGCGAAGGCCTCCGCGTCCCGCAGCGAGACGTGCACGACGGGATGATCGGCGCGGCCTCCAGCGCCGGGCTCTCCCGCGTCAGACGCTCCCACGTCGCACCCCGGGCCCTCGGGCTGGTCCCAGCGGGCCCCGTCGACCGCTCGCCACCACGGGGTGCCGGGCGGCTTGCGGCTCGCTCTACGCAGGTCCTTCTCGAGCAGCGGGGCGAACACGAACGACCAGCCGAACTCCTCCGCCTCGGTGACATATCCGGTCTCGTCGACGAAGGCCGCGAACTCCGCGTTGGTCACGCAGGTCGGGTCGATCCGGAAGGCCGGGACGTCGACCGTGCGCACCGGGGACTCGCCGTCGGAGGGGTTGCGGTCGCGGTCCTCCGAGCCCATCCGGAACGCCCCGGCGGGGATCACGACGGCGCGATCGGCGCGGGAACGCACCTCGGCGACGGGTGCCGCCCACTGGTGCGGCCCCTGATCGGCGGGGTCTCCGAGGTCCGAGGGAACGGCCGACGGCATCTCGACTGCGCTCCGGCCGGCGCTGCAGCACGCGGCCGGAGTCGCAGGGGCTGGGTGCTCGATATCGTTCATGCCAGGTCTCTCTCTGTCAGGGTGGTCCTCCGGCGGCGTCGTTGACACGCCGTCAAGCCAGTTCATACGGTATCCGGACCTGCTGTGGCGCGGGCCGGGACCAGGACCGACGGCGAGGTCGCCGCGAACTCGGTGTCCGCCCGCCCCACCTTCCCGAAAGGCACCCACCCATGCTCACCGGCATCGACCCCCTGCTCACCGGAGACCTGCTGCGGATCCTCGACCACATGGGGCACAACGACACCCTGCTGATCACCGATGCGCACTATCCCTCCCATGCGATGGGGGCGCCCGTGATCGACCTGGCCGTCAGCTCCCCGGAGGCGGTGCGGGCCGTGCGCACCGTGCTGCCCGTGGATGTCTACGCGGGCCCCTCGGTCACGCTCATGACCCCGGAACCGGGCACCGGCGAGGAGGTGCAGGCCCAGCTGCAGGAGTCCGCGGCGATCCGGGCGGACCGCCTCGAATGGATCGACCGTTTCGACTTCTACGAGCGGGGCCGTGGCGTGTTCGCGGTGCTGCGCACCCTGGAGACCCGCAAGTACGGCTGCGTCATGCTGCGCAAGGGCGTGGTGGGGGACGACGAGGGCTGAGCGCGTGTGACGGTTGTCACCGGGTCGCTTCATTGTTAGCGTCGGGGCTCCGGGCAGAGCGCCGAAAATCGTTTTGATGGCTGCCGCACGACGTGGTGCGGCCGCCGCCGCCCTGCACGGGACCACATCCGACGACGATGACGGAGGACCGCGCCGTGACGCACCCTGCCCCTCAGCCCAGCGCTCAGACCATGCACGACCGCACCGGGCAGGAGGGGAAGAGGCCGGGCCGCCGCCGGGTCCTCGCCTCCCTCGGCGCCCTCCCCGCCGGCGCGGTGCTCGCCACGGCCGGAGCCGCCCAGGCCGCCCCGGCCGGCCGGGGCAAGGGCACGACGAAGAGCTCCGGCTCGGGGGACTTCGCCCTCGGGGTCGAGAACCTCCTCATCCCGGAGACGCTGGAGATGCTGCGCGACGCGCGCGTCGGCCTGATCACCAATCCCACCGGCACTGACCAGCAGCTGCGCTCCACGATCGACCTCCTGGTCGAGGCGCAGACGGAGGGCGGTTTCACGATGAGCGCGCTGTTCGGGCCCGAGCACGGGGTGCGCGGTGCGGAGCCGGCCGGAGGCTCCGTCGGCGACTACGTCGACGAGAAGACGGGACTGCCGGTCCGCTCGCTCTACGGCGCCACGCAGAAGCCCACCCCGGAGATGCTGGCCGACGTGGATGTGCTGGTCTTCGACATCCAGGACATCGGAGCCCGCTTCTACACCTACATCTGGACCCTCTTCTACGCGATGGAGGCGGCGGGCGAGAACGACAAGCGCTTCGTGGTGCTGGACCGCCCCAACCCGCTGGGCACCGACATCGAGGGCTTCCTGCTCGATCCGGAGCTGTCCAGCTTCGTGGGCCTGAAGGAGATCCCGCAGACCCACGGCCTGACCGTCGGCGAGCTCGCCTCCCTGTTCAACGGCGAGTTCCTGGGCAAGGCCGTGGACCTCGAGGTGATCGAGATGAGCGGCTACGACCCCGAGGCCCCGCCGTCGGCCGATCTGCCCTGGGTGCTGCCCTCCCCGAACATCCCCACCCCGGAGACGGCGGTGGTCTATGCGGGCACCGGCCTGATCGAGTCGATCAACATCTCCGAGGGCCGTGGCACCACCACGCCGTTCCTGTGGTTCGGCGCTCCCTTCATCACCGAGGCCCAGGTCGACGCGATCATCGCGGACCTGCAGGCCGCGGAGCTGCCCGGCGTGCTCTACCGCCCCATGTTCGCCACGCCCACGGCCTCCAAGCACGCCGGAGAGTTCTGCGGCGGCCTGCAGCTGCACCTCACCGATGCCGCGGCCTACGAACCGGTGCGCACCGGCATCCACGTGCTCGCCGCCCTGTTCGCGAACGTCGACGAGGTCGACTGGCGCGAAGGAGAGGACTGCCGCACGGAGGACGACGTCTGCTGGATCGACAAGCTCTCCGGCACCAAGCGCACCCGCGCGATGCTCGAGGCAGGTGACGGCGCACAGGCCATCGTCACGGCGTGGCGGCGGGAGTCGCGTCGCTTCGAGGTCATCACCAAGCGCTACCGCCGCTACTGAGCAGGAGAGCTCCCATGACCCCCATGCACCCGGATTCCCCCACGGATCGCTCTGTCCTGTCCCGTCGTGCCTTCGCCGCGGCGCTGGCCGGCGGGGCCGTGGCCCTCCCGGCCGCCGCCCACGCCGCTCCCGCCGGGCGTGGCGCCGAGACCGCACGAATCGACGAGCTGATGGCCGGCATGAGCCTGGACCAGAAGATCGGCCAGCTCTTCGTCGCCGTCGGCTACGGCTCCGCGGCCGACGAGCCCCACGACTCGAACACCTCCACGACCGGCGTCGACACCATCGCGGACATCGTGCGCACCCACCACGTCGGCGGGCTGATCTACTTCACCTGGAGCGACAACCTCCAGGACATCGAGCAGATCGCGACCCTGTCCAACGATGCCCAGGCCGCCGCCCTGGACTCCGGCGGCATCCCGCTGATCATCAGCGCCGACGAGGAGCGGGGCGTCGTCTACCGTCTGCCGGCCCCGGCCACCCCGCTGCCCGGCGAGATGGCCCTGGGCGCGACCGGCTCACGGGCCCATGCCCGCAGGGCGGGAGACATCGTGGGCTCCGAGCTGCGTGCCGCCGGCCTCCACCAGGCCTTCGCGCCCGACGTCGACGTGAACATCGAGGCGCAGAACCCGGTGATCGGCGTGCGCTCGCTCGGCGCGGACCCGGCGGCCGTCGCTCGCCTGGCGACCGCGCAGATCAAGGGCCTGCAGGGGGCGAACTGCTCCGCCGCCGCGAAGCACTTCCCCGGCCACGGCGACACCGCCACGGACTCCCATCTGGGACTGCCGGTCATCGATCACACGCGCGAGGAGCTCGACGCGATCGACCTGCCGCCCTTCCTGGCGGCGATCGACGAGGGCGTGGACGTCATCATGACCGCCCACATCATGGTCCCTGCGCTCGACGACTCGGAGCGCCCCGCGACGCTCTCGCACCCGATCCTCACCGGACTGCTGCGCGAGGAGCTCGGCTTCGAGGGCGTGATCGTCACCGACTCGCTCGCCATGGAGGGCGTGCGCACCCTGTTCGGCGACGACCGGGTGCCCGTCGAGGCGATCCTCGCCGGCGCGGATCAGATGCTCATGCCGCCGGATCTCGTGGTCGCGATCGACGGGGTGCGCGAGGCGGTCGCCTCCGGGGAGATCACCGAGGAGCGCGTGGAGGAGTCGGTGCGCCGGATCCTCGCCCAGAAGCTGCGTCGCGGGCTGTTCGACGAGGTCCAGGTGGATGCCGCGACGGCCGTCTCGAAGATCGGCACGAAGCGCTCGGTAGGGTCCGCCCAGGCGATCGCCGATGACGCGATCACGCTGGTCACGGACGACTCAGGCATCCTGCCCCTCGCGGCCGGCTCCACGGTGCTGGTCACCGGCGTGGGCACCGCCGCGAAGCTCGACGTGGCCGTCGCCGCCCTGCGCGAGCACGGGCTGGAGGCGAGCTCGCTGGTCATGACGAGCATCGACAACGCCGCGACCGCCGAGGCCGAGGCGGCCGCCCGCGGCGTCGACGCGACGCTGGTGTTCACCTCGTCCTCGGGATTCACCACTCCTGCCGCGCAGGCCGCGCTGGTCGAGCAGCTCGCCGCGGGGGACACCCCGGTGCTGCACGCCTCGCTGCGCAACCCCTACGACGTGGTGCACGTCGGCGAGGTCGCGGCGTCGATGGCCGCCTACGGCAACTCCGACTGCAACCTCCGGGCCGTGGCCGGCGTGGTCGCGGGCGCCGTGAACCTCCGCGGGAAGCTCCCGGTCGCGATCCCCACGGCCGACGGCACGGGGGAGACGTTCCCGCTCGGGCACGGCCTGCGCTGAGGGATCCTGCCGCCGGATCGCGCCGGGGTCGCCGCTCACGGGGAGGCGTCGGCGTGCTCCTGGGCAGGTCGCTCGGGGTCGACGAGCTCGTGGAGCGCGTCGGCCTCGAGCGTGTCGTCGGCCCCGCGCGCTCCGTCGGCCTCGCGTGCGGCGTCGGCCTCCCGGGCGAGGCGGCGCCGGCGCCCCTGCACCCAGGCCCGGGTGAACACGCCGCCGGCCAGCAGCAGCACCGCACCCATCAGGGCGATGACCACGGTGAACGTGGCCTCGAGCGAGACCAGGGAGATCAGGCCGCTGGAGAGGATGATGCCCAGCGCGCTCGCGGTGCGCAGCTGCGCGAACACCTCGGCGCGGTGCTCGGGCTCGACCAGGCGATCCAGGACCAGCGAGTAGTAGGTCGCCAGCGGCGCGAGCACGGAGCCCACGAGCAGGGCGCCCACGACGGTGGCGGTCACCGAATGACCCAGCCCCACCGAGGCGACGCCGAGACCGGTCACGGCGAGCCAGGCCAGCACGGTGCGCCGGCGCGGCACGCGGTTGCGCACGCTCACCCAGACCCCGCCGCAGATGGACGTCACGCACAGGGCCACGGGGAACACGACGCCCCAGGCGGCCGGCAGGCCGAAGGAGACCGCCATCGAGACCGCGCCGATCTCGATCGCGGAGATCGCGGCCGCGCTTGCCGCCGCGCATACCAGCCACAGGGCGATGATCGGCGTGAGGCGCAGGCGGCTGCGTCGGTGCTCCGGGCCGGGTGCGGTGGCGCTCGCGACGCGGGGCAGCAGGAACAGGGGCCCGACGCCCAG
The DNA here is from genome assembly GCF_052379725.1 of Brachybacterium sp. 107. Lineage (NCBI taxonomy): Bacteria > Bacillati > Actinomycetota > Actinomycetes > Micrococcales > Dermabacteraceae > Brachybacterium > Brachybacterium sp. 107. The sequence continues at coordinate 91,302 of NZ_JBQSYW010000011.1, forward strand.
CAGCACCATCGCCCAGACCGCGGCCTGCGGAGAGATCCCGCCCAGCGCCGCAGCGAGCACGGGCGAGGCCACGAAGGTCACCTCGTTCAGGGTGGCGGCGACGCCGAGGGCGCGCGGCAGGCGCGAGACGGGCACGAGGTGGTTGAGCACGGCACGCAGGGTCCCGAAGGCCGCGCCGTTGACCAGGCCGGCCGCGGCCGCACCGCCGACCACGAGGGCGAAGGGGGCATCGGTCGCGGCGAGCACCGCGATCCCCACGAGGGCGAGGGCGCGCAGGCCGATGAGCGTGCGCACGAAGGGGAGCGGGGAGAAGCGTCGGCCGAAGCGGGTGATCGGCACGGCGCCGATCACCTGGGCGAGGGTCATCGCGAGCATCATCGCGGCGCCGCTGGCGGCATCCCCGGTCAGCGGCAGCGCGATGAGCGCGAAGGCGATCGGGGCGGCGGCCTGCGGCACGGCGAAGAGCCCGGAGGAGGCGAACCAGCGCAGCAGGCGCACATCGGTGGTGGGGCGACGCATGGGTGACCTCCTTCGAGGCGGGACGGGACGGTGCGAGCGCGCTCGCTATGAGCAACATAGTGCTCATCGCCCAGGATGCGCAATATAGTTCCCATCACTCCCGCTAAGCTCGTCGCCATGACCGGAGGAATGCGCCCCGCCGTCGTCGAGCAGCTCGGCGACCGCATCCGTGCGGCCCGCCAGGAGCTCGACCTCAGCGTCGCCGCCCTGGCCGAGCGCAGCGACGTCAGCCGCCGCATGCTCACCCAGATCGAACTGGGCCAGGCCAACCCCTCCGTCTCGACCCTGGACCGCGTGGCCGCCGGGCTGGGGACCACCTTCGCCGCGCTCATGGGAGTGGGTGCCGACGCCCCGCCCGACGGGGTCGAGGTGTGGTCCACCGAGGCCGGCAGCTGGTCCGTGCTGCTCGATGCGATCGACACCGAGGGCCTCTCCGTCGAGACCTGGAAGTGGAAGTTGGTGGGCGAGGACCAGCGACCCAACGGCTCCGGCGTGCCCTCGCCGGGCGTCATGATCCACGTGATCGACGGCGCCCTGGAGATCGTGTGCGGCGAGGACGTGCAGGTCATCGAGGCCGGCGGCTCCGGTCGTGTGATCACCGACCAGGAGTACGTGTACCGCGCCCGCGACGCCCAGGGCGCCGTGTTCACCTCGGTCGCGCTGCAGTCCCGCGCCGGTTAGGGTCGGCGGAGGCAGGAGCTGCTGTTCCCGCCGCGATCGCACCCGCTCGACGAGGAGCCCCTGTGCCCGCAGCATCCGTCTCGACGACCCCTGAGCCCGCAGCGCCTGTCCGTCTGATCCCCGGGGAGAAGCGGCGCCTGCTCGACGCCTCCCCGCACGCCGGGGAGCCCTGGTACGTCAACGACCACACCCTGATCCGTGCGGCCGACGGCACCTGGCACGCCTTCGGGATCTGGCACCCCGAGCCCGCCGACCCGCTGCACGAGGACCGCTTCCTCCACGCCACCGCAGCAGACCTGGAGGGCGCCCCCTGGACGGTCCACGACTCTGTCCTCCCCGCACGGCCGGATCTCGGCGAGACCCACGTCTGGGCCCCGCACGTGATCGAGCATGAGGGTCGCTACTGGATGTTCTACGCCGGAGGCACCGCCGACCACACCTCCTATCGGATGACGCTCGCGACCAGCGAGGACCTGTTCAGCTGGACCCGCCACGAGCCGCCGCTGTTCACCGACGGCTTCGACGCCCGAGATCCCATGGTGATCCACGACGGCGTGCGCTGGCTGCTGTACTACACGCGCACCTCCGCACCCGACGGTGGCTTCCACGAGGTCGCCGTGCGCACCTCCGAGGACCTCCTGACCTGGTCCGATCCTGCCGTCGCCTACCGCTCCACGCAGTCGGGGACCGTGGGCGGACCCACCGAATCCCCCTTCGTGATCCGTGCCGGCGAGGGCTGGGTGCTGTTCGTCTGCGAGTCCACCGCCTACGACAGGACCCTCGCCTACTACTCCACCGACCCGCTGCACTTCGAGGACTCCGGCGCTCTCGACGTCGACTTCGACGAGCACTGCGCGGAGATCGTCGCGGACGGCCCGCGCACCTGGATCACCGGCGGCGGCTGGGGGAGGGGCGGGCTGACGATTCGGCCTCTGGAGGTGTGGACCTGATGAGTCCGCTGGGCGTGCTGCAGATTGGCTGGCGAGGGGACGGCGTCGCGCCCGACGCGATCGGCTGTCACTCATCCCTTAGCGTGCGGAATGCGACGCAGCCTCGTCGAAGGGCCAGCACACGTGGCGCCCTGAAAATATGTGGTCCGCGCGGCGGCTGGACCATAGATTCAGGACATGGTGCTGACACTGATGTGCGGTCTTTCGTTCTCTGGCAAGAGCACGTTGGCGGCGCGCATCGCGCACGATCTGCCGTCTCAGCTGATCAGCCTCGATCACATCAACGCGGAACGAGGACTTGCGGGCGGTCAGGGAATCCCGGTGGAGGAATGGTCGACGACGAACCGCATCGCCCACGATCGTGCCGAGGAGCACCTTCGGCGCGGGTGTCATGTCGTCATCGACGACACCGGATCGCCGAGATTCATCCGAGATGCATGGCGGGTCACGGCGGAAGCCGCGGGTGCGTCCTTTGTGGTGATCTGGGTGCAGATCTCCAAGGAGCTGCAACGCGAACGCGTTCTCGCGAACAGAGTCCGCCCTGTACGTGCCGGCGTCACCGATGAGGTGCTCCGAGATCATGGAGCGAGCTTCGACGATCCCGAGGACGAGGGCGCGCTCGTCGTCGACGCGAGAGGCACGGACGACCCTGAGCAGGTGGACATGATCGTGCGGAAGCTCAGGATGCTGGGGACTCGATAGGTCCACGGCGTCCGCGCCACTCCGGCGACCAGCTGGAAAGCCCGAAGGGATCAGAGCTGTCCGGGTATGCGCTGCATAGCCGTCGCCCGTCGCCGGTCCATCGAGACCGTGATCTGGGAGCCGATCACCCGGGCGAGGAGCGCGATGATCAGCGTCGCCATCACCGCCATGACGTTGTCGAACCCCATCTGCGACGCGGGTGGCATGCGCAGCTCCTCGGGCTGGGTCACCACGGCCAACCAGGAGATCCCCGTGACCAGTCCGGAGATGGCGAAGAGCGCGCCGAACAGCACCACGAGCGGCCAGAGCCGCTTCACCGCAGCCCAGACCGTGATGCCCAGGGCGAGGAGCGTCATCCACGGCATGCTCGCGATCCACGAGTAGAGCGTGTCGCCCTGGTTGCTCAGGGACCAGGTTGCGAAGAAGGTCGCGGGGAGCATCACGAACGACAGTGCCGCGGCACTGCTCGTCTCGGGCCAGCGGCGGCGTCCCTCGGGCAGTACGAACAGCAGCAGTGCCACGATCAGCAGTACGGGTGGCAGCAGCGGATATCGTGCGAAGTACAGAGCGATGAGCACAGGGAGGATCGCGACGACGGCGACGATGTACGCGGTCACGAGGCCGATCGAGCCGATCACCAGCGCTGCGCCTCCGGCGACCGACATCAGCGACGGTCCGGCGGAGACGACCACCCAGTTGCCGAGCCAGTCCGTACGGGAGGTGTCGTAGGTGGCCCCGGAGCGCGGAGATGTCCAGTGGGAGTTCAACGCGGATCCTCGAGACGTCGACGGTGGGACGGGTCCCACTCTAGGGTGAGGCGCCGACACCTCGCGGCCACGTGGAGGACTGCGTGCAGGGCCTTATACGTAGGCGCTGCTTCGCACTAGGCTCGACCGGGCGGGCGAGCGTTCTCCGGTTCCGACCGGACCGCTCGACGAGGAGCCCCCGTGCCTGCAGAACCGACCCCCGACCTCCCCGGAACCGGCGCTCTCGCCGGGCACCGGATCACGGCCTGCGCGGCCGACTGGGACGCCGGCTACCGCGCCTTCAAGCTCAAGATCGGCCGGGGCAACCTGTGGATGCCGGCCGACGAGGGCTTCGCCCGGGACCTGGACGTGGTGCGCGCGGTGCGCGACGCCTACCCCGATGCGCGACTGCTCGTGGACATGAACGACGGCTACAGCCCCGAGCAGACGCTCCGCTTCCTCGACGCGATCCAGGACTGCGACCTCTACTGGATCGAGGAGCCCTTCGCCGAGGACGTCGAGGGACTGACCCTCGTGCGCGAGCACCTAACCCGCACCGGTTCGCGGGTCCTGGTGGCCGACGGGGAGTCCGACCCCGATGTGGAGCGGGTGCTCGACCTCGCCGAGGCGGGCCTGCTGGACGTGCTGCTCATGGACGTGCTGTCCTTCGGTGTCACCGCGTGGCGACGGATCATGCCGCGGGTCCGCGAGATCGGCGTGCTCGCCTCGCCCCATGCCTGGGGCCATCCGCTGGAGACCCTCTACGCCGCGCAGCTCGCCGCTGGGCTCGGGACCATCCCCGTCGTCGAAGCGGTTCCGGGCCTCACCGAGGGTGTCGACGCGACCGGCTACACGCTGCGCGACGGGGCCATCACGCTGCCGAGCGATCCTGGCTTCGGCCTGCATCTGGGCGGCTGACGCCGGCCGACGGTCCCCGCGGACTCGGCGCCGATCCGTCGCGCCCGCCCTCGGGATCAGCCGTCCGGTATCAGGCGCCGTGGCACCGGAGGGCCGCCGTCACGGCGACGACCGCGCCCTTCGGAACCAGCCCGATGTCCGCGAGCTGGGCGATCTCCACCCAGCGGGGCGTGTAGACGTTCTCGTCCGATGACCGCTCGACCTCCGGCCCGCCGAGACGCAGCGGACCGTCTGCGACCGTCACCGCGAAGTACCTCGCCGCGGGATCGGAGCGGATCTCCAGCTCCTGCGGGTCGCGCCCGATCAGACCGGTCTCCTCCTGCAGCTCTCGCAGGCAGGCCTCCTGGACGCTCTCGCCCCGCTCGACGCCGCCGCCCGGCAGCACCGCATAGTCCCGTCCGGCCCTCCGTCGGCCGATCACCAGCACCGACCCGGCGCTGACGACGACGGCGGCTGCTCGGATGCGCATGGGCCGAGCGTAGCTGCGGAAAAGCCCGTGCTTGCCGGAACTGTGCATGGAAAGGTGTGCACATGACGCACCGGCTGACCTGGACCGACTTCCCCGACCCGCTCCGCGAGCGCCTCGAAGGACTCCTGGGCGGGACCGTGGTGTCCACGACGTCCTGCCGCGGCGGCTTCTCGCCGAGCAGCGCCGAGATCCTGAGCTCGCAGGCCGGGCGCCGTCTCTTCGTCAAGGCGGTGCGGGAGAGTGACAATCCCGGCTCGATGACCTTGAACCGTGCCGAGGCCGCCGCTCTCGCGGCCATCCCGGCCTCCGCCCCGGTCCAGCCACTCGTCGACGCTTTCGCGCACGAGGACTGGTTCGTGCTGGTCACCGAGGTGGCCCCCGGGGCACTCCCGGCTGAACCCTGGACCGGCGAGCAGCTCGACCAGGTGCTCGCCGCCCTCGATGCGCTGCAGGCCGCGACCACCCCGTGCCCCGTTCCAGGCCTGCGGAGCGTCGCGGAGACCCTGGGCCCGGACCTCCTCGGTTTCGACCGGGTCGCCGAGGACCTGCCGACGGATCTGCACCCCTGGATCGCCGAGCGGCTCGACATGCTGCGGGAGGCGGCACGACGGGGCATCGACGCGCTCGACGGCGACACGCTGTGCCACTCCGACGTGCGCGCGGACAACATCCTGCTCACCACAGAGGGGGAGGTGAGCCTCGTCGACTGGGCCTGGGCCTCGCGCGGCAGCCGCATCGCCGACGCCCTCCAGCTGCTCGCCTCGGTCCCGGACCCCGACGGCACGCTGGGCGTGAACGACCGTGTGGACGCCGTGCTGGACCGGCACGGTCTGCCCCGGCAGGTGGGCACCGATGTGCTGACCGGCATCCTCGCCTTCTTCGTCGACGCCGCCCGCCTGCCCCACGCCCCGTCCCTGCCGCTGATCGGCGACCATCGGCGCCGAATGCGTGACTCCCTGTTCGCCGTGGTGCGCGAGCGCTGGTGAGGGTCGGGACCCGGGCGTACGCTCTGAGACATCCGGCAGTCGACTGCCAGCACCGAGTCGACAGCCAGCAGCAAGGAGGAGACAGAGATGTCCCAGGTCATCGCCGTCGTCGGCGCGACAGGCACGCTCGGGCGGACGGTCGTCGAAGTGGCCCGCGCCGAGGGGCTCGAGGTGCGGGAGATCGCCCGCTCGCGCGGCGTCGACATCGTCACGGGTGAGGGCCTCGACGAGGCGCACCGCGGCGTCCAGCTCGTCATCGACTGCTTCAAGCCGCCCACCCTCGAGGCCGAGCAGGCGACGGAGTGGTTCCACGAGGCGATGAGCGGCCTCGGTGACGCGGCACGCCGAGCCGGCGTGACGCGCACGGTCGTCACCTCGATCGTGGGCATCGACGGGATGCAGGACTACGGCTTCTACCGTGCTCAGCTCGCGCATGAGCAGGCCGCGCGCGAGCATTGCCCGGGCACCGTGATCGTGCGTGCCACGCAGTTCCACGACTTCGTGGGGAACATGCTCGTGCGCGACGGCGACGGCGACGGCGACAGCGAAGGTCTGCAGGTCATGGAGGCCCCCTCGCAGCCCGTCGACACCCGCGCGGTCGCCGCCCTGCTGCTGCGCACGGCGCTCGCCGAGCAGCCCGACGCGCTCCTCCAGATCGCCGGACCTCAGGTCGAGAACACCCTGGACCAGGCCCGGCGCCTGCTCGCCGCACGCGGGGACGCCACCCCCGTCACAGGCGCTCCGGCCAGCGAGTCGATGTCCCGCGGCGGCATGCTGCCCGGCCCCGAGGTGCCGACCGTCGGCCCGACCTACGAGCAGTGGCTCGACGAGCACGAACGGCACGAACGGCACGAATGACGGGAGCCGGAGCCGGCGACGGTTCAGAGGCTGAAGTCGGGGTCCGGTTCCCCGAACCCCTCCGGGAGCCTGACCGGACAGAACTGCTGCATCGTGGGGTTCACGTAGTCCTGGGCGAACCGGACCGCTTCCTCCGGGGTGCGTGATCTCTGGTTGAGGCTGTCCTGCATCATCATCATGGCGTCCCAGAGCTTCGTGCCGACGGGTAGCGGCGGGCGGGAGCGGGCGAACTCCATGATCTCGACGAAGAACTCGATGCTCGGATCCCAGGCCTCGGGGTCCTGGACGGCCTCCAGTCTCGTCGGGATCCGGGAAATCTGCGGCATGAGGATCCGCTGTCCCTCGTACCCGGCGTAGAACGTCATGAGCTTCCAGGCCGCCTCGGACCTGCTCGACCCCTTCGGCATCGCCAGACCGAAGCCGCCTGCCCAGGTGAAGGGGTCGTCGCTCCCGTCGGCGATCGGAACGTGCGTCACCCCGTAGCGCATGTCCGGTCTGTAGTCGGTCTGGGACTGCACTCCCCAGGGGCCGGAGATCTGGAACATCTGCCGCTCGGAGAAGAACGAGGTCTGCGTCGGCGGAGCGTTCGGCGGCTGGTAGGTCGCCTTGAAGGCGTCGACGCGGGGGAAGTCGAGCCGATCCACCCAGCTCGCGTACTCCGTCGCGACGGCCAGCATCTCCGGGGAGTCGAGCGTCATGCTGCAGGTGCTGTTGTCGAAGAACGTGACGCCGGAGGCCATCGCCCACATCAGCAGCGAGGCCTCGCCATCCCACGGGATCCAGGTGATCCGCTCGTAGTTGCCCTGCTCGTCCTGGATGTCGAAGGCGTCGCTGATCTCCCACATCTGGTCCAGCGTCATGGGGCCGTTCGCCGGGTCCAGCAGCGTCGGATCGACCCCTGCCTCCTCGGTGAGGTCCTTGTTGTAGTACATGGCCCGGGTGTCCGTATCCAAGGGGAGCCCGTACCACTGGCCGTCGTAGAGCACCTCGTCCGTCGAGAACTTCACCCAGTTCGCCATGAACTCCTCGGGCTCGACGCCTTCGTACTCGCGGATCAGCTCGTCGAGCGGTTCGAGCAGGCCCAGGGACGCCATCTCGGCACCGCTGAACCGTCCCATGAAATAGACGTCCGGTCCCGTGCGTCCGCGGACGGCCGTGATCACCGAGGACGCATCGCCCTGCGAGCTGCTGGGCACCTGCGAGACGGCCACGGTGATGCCGGGATTCTGCTCGGTGAACGCCTCGATGACCTCGGCTTCCTTGTCCACGTCGCTCGCCCAGATGCCCCACAGGGTCACCGTGTTCGGGTCCCGATCGGATCCCGTGGGGCGATTCGTGCATCCCGTGATGGCACCGCCGGCCACGGAGACCGTGCCCCCGGCGGTGAGGGCGTGCAGGAACGCACGGCGATCAATCATGGCGGCACCCCAGGAACGTCGTCGTTCGGGCTGGGAGGAGGACACTCATCATCGACCTTTCCCCGAGCGGCGACGGTGCGGCCCGGTCCGTCACCGTATCCAGAGGAAACGGGGCTCGAAAGGCCGCAGGCGGACTCGCGAGTTCGCACGACGGACGCCGCTGCCCTCATGGCGGGCCGCGCGGTGCGGAGAGCTACTTCAGCCCGGCCATCTTGATGTTCGCGATGATCTGCCGCTGGAAGATCAGGAACAGGATGATCACGGGCGCTGCGGCGAGCGTCGATCCTGCCATGAGCAGCGCCAGCTCGCTGGAGCGTTCGGAGCGGAAGGTCGCCAGGTACTGCTGGACCTGGTAGAGGTCAGGGCTGGTGATCGTCATGACCGGCCACACGTAGGCGTTCCAGAACACCAGGAACGACGTGATGCCCACGACCACGAAGGGCGGTTTCGACAGCGGCACGAACAGTCGCAGGAATATCCCGAACTTCCCGCAGCCGTCGATCATCGCGGCCTCCTCGAGGCTGCGGGGGATGTTCAGATAGAACTGCCGGATGAAGAACACGTGGGCCGCCGCGGCCGCGCCGGGCAGGATCAGCACCGCGAGGGTGTCCAGCATGTGCAGCTTCGTGACCACGATGAAGCTGGTCAGCAGGATCGTCATGCCGGGGATGAACATCGTGGAGATGACCACCACCCACAGCGTGCGCTTGAAGGCGAACTCGAGCCGGGCGAAGGCGTAGGCGGCGAAGGAGTTCACCGTGAGGCTCAGCAGGGTGAACAGCACCGCACCGAAGCCGGTGATCGCCAGGGTCCGCACGAAGGCGGGGTCGGCGAGGATCTGCTGGTAGTTCTCCAGTCTCCACACCTCGGGGAAGAACTGGAACGGGGTGCGCACCACCTCCTGCTTCGACTTGAAGCCGGCGATGGCCATCCACGCCAACGGGAAGAGGGCGGCGGCGACGATGATGACCGCGACGACCGTGCGGATGATCGCGGTGAGCACCCGGCGGGCGGTCAGCGGTCGGCGTCGTGGCTGCGCAGGAGAGGCCGATGAGGGCGGCGCGGGGCGCTGGGAGGTCTCCAGGGGCAGATTCATCAGTCCACCAGCTTCTCGGAGTTCAGCACCCGGAAGATCAGGGCGGAGACCGCTCCCAGCACGAGGAACAGCAGCAGGGCCGCCGCGATCGAATAGCCCTGATAGGCATCCCCGCGGAAGTGGTTGAAGATGAAGAGGTTGGGCAGCGTGGTGGAGTCCAGCGGCCCGCCGCCGGTCATCACGAGCGGCAGCTCGTACTGCTGGATCGCCGCCACGAAGCCCGTGATCAGCAGATACAGCAGCACGTTCTTCATCTGGGGGAGTGTGATGTACCGGGTGCGCTGCCACCAGTTCGCGCCCTCGAGCTGAGCGGCCTCATAGAAGCTCTCCGGCACGTCGAGCATCGCCGCGATCATGATCAGGGTCATCAGCCCCAGCCCCATCCATATCGCCGGCACCGCGATCGCCGGCAGCGCGAGACGCACATCGCCGATCCACGCCTGATCCTCGATCCCGACGAGTCCGACGGCCGCGTTCAGCAGGCCGCCGGAGTACTCGTAGATCAGGGCGAAGGTGATCGAGGTGATCACGGCGGAGATGATCGTGGGGATGTACACGGAGATCTTCAGGACGGTGCCCAGGCGACGCCCCACCCCGGTCACGAAGCTCGCGATGAGGAAGGACAGCAGCAGCTGGAGCGGAAGGGTCATGAGCACGAAGAGGAGGCCGCGCCGGATCGCCGCCCGGAACTCCGGATCGGTGAGCACGTTGACGAAGTTCCGCAGGCCCACGAACTCCGAGTCCTGGTAGAAGCTCCAGTTGAAGAAGCTCAGGTAGATCGCGGAGATCGTGGGCACGATGACGAAGATCGTCAGCAGGATCAGCACCGGCGCCAGCATCAGCAGGGCGATGCGGGTGTCGCGGGGCGGGTGGGAGCGCAGAGGAGCGGGGGAGCCCTGCGCGGTCGGGGAGCTGGTCACCACCGGTCAGTCCTTGGGAGCCTTGCCCGCGAGCTCCTCGCGGTCGATGACCTTCTGGATCTCGGCGTTCGCGCCGCTCAGCGCCTCCGCGGGGTCCTCGCCGTTCATGCCCTTCTCCAGAGCCTTGCCCATGGCGAGGAGAACGTCCCAGGGGTAGGACGGGGTGGGGGCCGACGCCGGGGCGATGTCTTCGCTGACCACGGCAGACCACGGGGCGTCCGCCGCCTCGGGGGCGGCTTGCACGGCCTCGGCGACGTGGGGCCGGGCGGGCGCCTTGGTGAACTGGGTGCCCACGAAGAAGGGCACGAGGTTCTCGACGTCCCCGGCGAGGCACCAGGACAGGAAGTCCGCGGCGCCGTCCGGCTGGTCGGTCTTCGCATCGATCACCCATTTGAAGTTGCCCAGCGTCGCCACGGAGGCCGAGAGGTCACCGTCGCTGGTGGGGAAGGGAGCGATGCCGGTGATGCCCAGGAGGTCCTCGTAATCCGAGGCGATCTCGCTGAACGCCCAGGAGCCGGAGGTCATCATGGCGCACTTCTGCTCGCCGTACGCCTTCGCCTCGACATAGGCGCCGAGGGGCTGCTTGGGGATGTAGCCCTTCTCCCGCAGCGTCTTGTAGAAGCCCAGCAGATCCTCGTACTTCGGATCCTCGGCGTCGGCCTCCGACCAGTCGTCGGTGATCGGGAAGTGACCCGCCACCTGGAACTGCTGGCCGACCGTCGCCCAGGCGAAGGTGTCCTGGTCGCCGGCCGTGGTCAGGGCGAACGCCCCGTCGGGCAGGGTGGGCAGCAGCGACTCGCAGGTCGAGTAGAGCTCGTCCCACGACGTCGGCGGCTTCTCGGGGTCCAGCCCTGCCGCCTCGAACATGTCCTTGTTCCAGAACAGTGCGGACTGCGGCTCGAGCAGCAACGGGTAGCCGTAGATCTTCCCGTCGACGGTCACGAGCTCCTTGGCCTGGTCGGTGAGGTTCTCGAGCTGCTCGGCGTCCAGCAGATCGTCGAGGGCGAGGAACTGTCCCAGCCGTGCGCCCTCGTCCATCGTGGAGGGGTCGGTGTAGACGTCCGGCATCGTGCCGGCCGCCTGAGCGGACTTCACCCGCTGGTCCCAGGCGTCCGCCGGGACCTCGACGTCCTTGACGAAGAACTTCTCCTGGGCGTCGTTGTACGAGGACACGATCCCCGCGTACCACTCGTTCTCGAACGGGGTGAACGTGCGGTGCCAGAACTCGATCGTGGTGCGCCCGTCGGCCGCGTCGGCATCGTCCTTGGACTCGCCGGGCGTGCCGCTGCCGCAGGCGGCGAGGGAGGCGGCGGCCCCGGAGACCGCAGCTGCGGAGAGGAGGGTGCGTCGTTTCATGGTGCTGCTCCTTGTGTCGGTGCTGCCATTTCGGGGGAGGAGCTGCGTCGGGCAGGTCAGCTCCGTTGCTGGCTGGGAGTGCTGGATGTGGGGAGGTGCTGGGCTCGGGACCACATCGGACCGGATTCCGGACCACCGCTCAGCGACGTTGTCGAGCGTGCCCGTCGTGCCGATCGATCCCGTCTCGACGCCTCGTCGCCTCGGTCGGTAATCGTTTGCGGGCCAACGTGGTCCGGGTGCGGGAGGTGTCAACGACCTAGGGCTGGTGGCGAGCCGTTGACGCCGGTCGCCCAGCTCCGTATCGTGCCGGTAAACGTTTCCTGATCATCGCCGATCTCCTGGGAGTACCCCGTGACCCACCCCGCCCGAGACCTCGCCGCGCTGCGACCCGTGCAGACCCGTTCGATCAGCCCCGAGAACGTCGACGGCTCCGTCGGCGGCGGCGGTCGCGCCGTCGAGGGCACCGGTGCCGAGGCGGCCCGCGACCTCGGCCAGGGCTGGAAGGTGTCGCCGAGCGTCGACGTGAAGGCGGGGGAGACCCTCACCCTCGCCGACATCGACTCCGCCGGGGTGATCACCCATATCTGGATCACCACGCACACCGACCACTGGCGCCAGCTGGTGGTGCGGGCCTACTGGGACGGTGCCGAGGAACCCGCGGTCGAGGTGCCCTATGGCGACTTCTTCGCCAACGGCTGGGGCGTGTTCGCGCAGGTCGACTCGCAGATGGTCGCTGCGAACCCGCACGGCGGCTTCAACTCCTACTGGCCGATGCCGTTCCGGGAGGGCGCTCGGCTCACGCTGGAGAACACCTCGGACCAGGACGCCCGGGTCTATTACCAGGTGACCTACGAGCTCGGCGGCGACCACCGAGAGGATGCCTATTTCCACGCGCAGTGGCGCCGCTCGAATCCGCTCCCGGAGGCCACCGAGCACGTGCTGCTCGAGGGCGTCGAGGGCCAGGGCCAGTACGTGGGCACCTACATCGCCTGGGGCGTGCACTCCAACGGCTGGTGGGGCGAGGGTGAGATCAAGTTCTACCTGGATGATGACCTCGCAGGCCAGTCCGACGGCGGCTTCCCGACCATCGCCGGAACCGGCACCGAGGACTACTTCGGCGGTGCCTGGAACTTCGATGTCCCCGGCGAGGGCTACACCGCCTTCTCCACCCCGTACCTGGGCATGCCGCAGGTGATCCGGCCCGATGGGCTCTACATCGCCCAGCAGCGCTTCGGCATGTACCGCTGGCACGTGGCCGACCCGATCCACTTCACCACCGGTCTGCCCCGCGTGGACATCCAGGCCCTGGGCTGGAAGAGCGCCGGCCGGTACCTGCCGCTGCGCGATGACATCGCCTCCACCGCGATCTTCTACCTCGACCGCCCGGTGACCACCCGTCCCGAGCCGCCGACCTTCGACGGCATGGAGGTCCACCTCGGATCCGCCGCCGGCCCGCACAGCCCCGCAGGTCCCGCACGCGCCTGATCGGCGCCCAGCAGCAGGGAGGACCGCGGTGTCTCAGAGACCCACGATCATGGATGTGGCCGCCGCCGCCGGCGTGTCCTCGGCGACGGTGTCCCGGGTCGTCAACGGCGTCGCCTCCGTCGACCGGGACCTCGCCCGACGGGTGCGTGCCGCGGTGCGCACCACCGGGTACGTCCCCAATGCGCTGGGGCGCTCCCTGCGCCGCGGCGGGACCGCGCAGATCGCGGTGGTGACCCCCGATGCGGAGAACCCGTACTTCACGCAGATCATCAGTGAGGTGGAGCGGATCGTGCGCGCCGACCACTACTCGGTGACGGTCGCCCATACCGAGGACGACCTCGACCTCGAGCGGGAGTGCTTCGCCCAGCTGGTCGGTCGCCACGTCGCCGGGGTGCTGCTGGTGCCGGTCCACGGAGCCCGCACCGACCTCTCGCCGCTCACCGAGGCGGGGATCCCCGTGGTGCTGGTGGACCGCTGGATCGAGGGGGCGGCGACCGACCTGGTCGCGACCGACAACCTCGATGCCGGCCGACAGGCCGCCCTGCACCTCCACGAGCGCGGCTTCCGGGCGCCGGCCGTGATCGCCGGTCCCGCCGACCTGCGCACCACCGAGGAGCGCGTCGTCGGCCACCTCGCCGCCTGGCGGGAGCTCGGGGTGCCGGCCCCGGACTCCGTGATCGCCCGGGGCGATCTGCATCTGGAGTCGGGACGCGACCTGATGGCGCAGATCCTCGCGGCCGGCGAGGCCGATTGCGTCTACGTGACCAACAACCGGATGTCCGCCGGGGCGTTCGAGTCGATGCGCGGCGTGGAGGGTCCTCCGGCCCTGCTCGCCACCGACGACGACCTGTGGACCCGCCTGGTCACCCCGTCGGTCTCCGTGGTGCACCAGCCGGTGGGCGCGACCGCCCGGGCTGCGGCGCGCATGCTCGGCCAGCGCGTGACCGATCCCGAGGAAGAGCCCTCGACGACCCTGCTGCGCTCCCGGATCATCGAGCGGGAGTCGACCCGCAGGCGCTGACGGGCAGAGGGTGCGAGGTCAGCCTGCCGCGCGGACGACCACGCAGCAGCGACCCTCGCGCGGGCACAGCTCCGCCCGGTCGCGGTTCTCGCCGCGGGCGTCGAGCATCCCGCCGATCATCGCGTGGTTCAGCCCGCACACCAGGTCCGTATGGGTGCGGCTGAGGCGGTGGAACGGGCAGTTGCGCAGGTCGATGTCCCCGTTCAGCTCGAGCGTCGGCTCGTAGCCGCGGGCCCGGAGCACGTCCAGCAGCTCCGCGTGCGCGACCCCGGCCGTCTGTCCCTCCGACTCGGCGACCCGCAGCAGCGCGCGCTGCACGGTGCCGTCGTCGTCCGCCTCGAGGGCGGCCGCCATCAGATCCGCCAGCAGCTCGTAGTCCCGGGGTGGGACCGAGACGGTGCGCTCGCCCCGGGTGCGCACATAGCGCTTGGCGGGGCGACCGGCCCCGGGGCCGCCGACGCCGACGGGGCGGGAGTAGGTGGTCTCGAGCAGGCCGGCGTCGACGAGCCGGTCGAGGTGATAGGCGGCCAGGGTGCGGCTGATGCCGACGGTGCTCGCGGCGTCCTCGCGGGCGACGGGGTCGTCATGGGCGGAGACCGCCTGGTACAGGCGGCGACGCACCGGGTCCGTCAGGGCGCTGAGCCCGTCGAGGTCCTCCGGGGTGGGAAGTCGGCTGCGATCCATGCCCACGACTCTAACACCAACGACTCTTGACAAATAGGGGTCGGAGGAGGAATCTAAAAAACGCCATCATTGGTTTTAGAAGGAGTTCGTCATGGCAGCCTCCACGCTCCCCGTCCCCGTCCACACCTCCAACCCCACCCCGGCCTCAGCCTCCGTGCTGGTCAGAGTCCGTCAGGACCCGGCCTTCGCCGCCTTCTGCGTGCTGCGCCTGGGCTTCATCGCCCTCCCGCTGCTCATGGGCCTGGACAAGTTCACGAACCTGCTCACCGACTGGCCCGGCTACCTCGCCCCCTGGATGGTGGCCGTCCTCCCGATCTCCGCGCAGGCCGCGATGCACCTCATCGGCGTCGTCGAGATCGTCGCCGCGATCGGCATCGCCCTGCGGCCGCGGCTGGCCGCCTGGGTGGTCGCCGCCTGGCTCGTCGGCAACATCCTGAACCTCCTCACCTACCCGGGGTTCTTCGACGTGGCCCTGCGGGACGTCGGCCTGCTGGTCGCGGCCGTCTCCCTCGGTCTGCTGGCGTCCCGGTACGACCGCCCGCGCAGCGAGGTCGACGCCCGATGACCTCCACAGTCAGCCTCCCGGACGCCCCGGCGCACATGGCCCTCGAGGCGCAGCGCGACATGGCCGCCGCGGAGGTCGCCGCCGCCGACTTCCTCCGGGCGCTCGGCATCCCGCTGGACTCCGAGCACCTCCGGGCGACGCCCGGTCGCATGGCCCGCGCCTGGGCCGAGATGCTCACCCCGCGCCCGTTCGATGCGACCACCTTCCCCAACGACGAGGGATACGACGAGCTCGTGCTGGCCCGCGACATCCCCTTCCGCGCGGTGTGCGAGCACCACCTGCTGCCCTTCGTCGGCACCGCGTGCGTCGCCTACCTCCCCGGCGAGCGGATCCTGGGGCTGTCGAAGCTCGCCCGCATCGTCGAGCATTTCGCCTGCCGTCCGCAGACCCAGGAACGGCTCACCCGCCAGGTCGCCCTGTGGCTCCAGGAGCAGCTGCACCGCAGGCCGTCGGCGTCGTCCTGCGGGCGGAGCACTCCTGCATGACCCTGCGCGGCGTGCAGGCCACCGGATCGAGCACCATCACGTCATCGCTCCTGGGTAGTCTGCGGAGCGACCCCCGTTCGCGTCAGGAGTTCCTCGCCCTCGCCGGCGCCGGAGCCTGACCCCACGCCACCATCCAGCACCACGGGAGGAATCATGTCTGCACCCCAGAACATCGTCGTCATCGGGGCCGGGCTCGCCGGAGCCAAGACCGCCGAATCGCTGCGCAAGCGCGGCCGCACCGGGTCGATCACTCTGGTCGGCGAGGAGAAGCATCTCCCGTACGAGCGGCCGCCGCTGTCCAAGGAGTACCTCTCCGGGGAGGGCTCCTTCGAGGACGCCCTCGTGCGGCCCGAGCAGTGGTACGCCGAGCAGGACATCGACCTGCGCCGCGGCGTGCGGGCCACCGCGATCGACCGCACGGCGCGCACGGTCGCCCTCGACGACGGCACGATGCTGCCCTATGACGCCCTCGTGCTCGCGACCGGTTCCTCCTCGCGCCGCTCCGAGCTGCCAGGGGCCGACGCCGAGGGGGTGCTGTACCTGCGCACCCGCGAGGACTCCGACGCGATCCGTCCGCTGGCCGCCGAGGGCACCCGGATCGTGGTGATCGGCGGCGGCTGGATCGGCCTCGAGGTCGCCGCGGTCACCCGCTCCGGCGGCGCTGAGGTCACCGTGCTCGAGCGCGGGCACCTGCCCCTGGCCCGCCTCCTCGGCGACGAGATCGCCCAGGTCTACGCCGACCTGCACCGTGAGAAGGGGGTGGAGCTTCTGACCGACGCCGAGGCCGCCGAGATCCTCGTGCAGGACGGTCGGGCCACGGGCGTGCGCCTGCGCGACGGGCGCACCCTCGAGGCCGACGCCGTCGTGGTGGGGATCGGCGCGATCCCGCACCTCGAGCTCGCCGAGGCCGCCGGCCTGGACCTCGCCGAAGGCGGCGTCGCGGTCGACGCGACCCTGCGCAGCTCGGATCCCGCCATCTTCGCCGTGGGCGACATCGCCGCCCATCAGCATCCGCTGCTGGGTCGCCGCGTGCGGGTCGAGCACTGGGCCACCGCGCTGAACCAGCCCAAGGCAGTGGCGCGCACGATCCTCGGGGACGCCGCCGAGTACACGGAGCTGCCCTACTTCTACACCGACCAGTTCGACCTGGGCATGGAGTACCTCGGCTCGGCCCCGCAGGACCAGGTGGCCGAGGTGGTCGTGCGCGGCGACCTCGCCGCCCGCGAGTTCCTCGCCTTCTGGCGCGACCGCGACGGCGTGATCCTCGCGGTCATGGCCGTGAACATCTGGGACGTGATCGACGTGATCAAGCCGCTGCTCACCGAGCGCCGTGTGGTCGACGTGGCGCGGCTGACGGACCCCTCCGTCGAGCTGGCCGACCTCTGAGCCCACGGGAGCACCTTTCAGCGTTCTGCCCTGCCAGCTATTCTGGCTCCGACCCGGTCGGGGGGACCGGGAAGGGGGACGACGATGAGATCAGAACTGTCGCGACGCACGATGCTGGGAGCCGGCGGTCTCGTCGCACTGCTCGGCACGGCAGGGTGCTCGAACCTGCCGCAGGTGCCGTTCGGCGCTGAGGACAGCGGGTTGGAGACGCTGCTGCAGCGGATCGGCGGATCCGGCATCACCGGGACGAGCCTCCATCCGACCGCGGTGCTCTGGGCTCGCCCGGCCGCGGTGGCGGAGGTGCTGGGTCTCGACGGTTCCGTCGATACCCACGTCCCGGGGCCGGTGAGGTGGTTGCAGGCTCTCGAGGTCACCGATCCGCAGATCGTCACCGATGCCATCCTCGGACGGACCATGGTGACAGATCCGGACTCGCTGGCCTCCGCAGAACGATTGATGACGCCGACGGAAACCATCCGCGTGAACCGGGACGGGCACGAGGGTGTGCTGTGGGCCGGCGCTGCCGGGATGCTCGAGGACCTCGCGGAGGCGCTCGGGGAGTATGTCGTGCGGGATGGGGACCGGCTGCGGGTCGCTGAGGGCTTCGAGCCGGCCACGTCCATCTACACGCGGATCGCGGCACCTCTCGGAGAGGATCTGGCCTTCTCGACCGACGAGACCCTGGACGGGTTCGACGCCGAGGAGTCCGTCGCCGACCTCTTCCCCGATCGTGGCGAGCTCATCGCAGCGATGGACCTCGAGGACCCCCACCTGGTGACGGGTGCCAGCTATACGGACCTCTCGGAGGCCTCTGACGCGCCCGGCCCCACCGCGTTCGTCTTCGGAACCCGTTTCGATTCCGCCGAGGCGTACACCACGCGCGGTGCTGTGCGCGTGCATGGCGACGCGAAGGTCGTCGCGACGAGGATGCTCGACGAGGCGTCCTCCAAGGGTGACGAGATGACTGGGCTGCTCCGGGTGGTGGCGGCGAAGGCCGAGGGCGATCTGGTGCGGGTGGAGATCTCGTCAGGTTCGCCGGAGGATGACCTGTTCTGGGACGCCCCTAAGCATTTTCATCAGCATCCGCCTCCCGGAATGCAGCAGCGCCTCGACTGACGGCGGACATGCCGTGACCTGGACCACCCTATCGGCATAGGCTTTCCCTATGACTGCACCCACTCGCCGTATCGGCTCCCTGACCGTCTCCGCTCTCGGCCTCGGCGCCATGCCCCTGTCGATGGGGCGTGGCGAGCCCGCCCCGGAGGATCGCGCGACCGCCACGATCTATGCCTCGCTCGACGCGGGCGTCACCTTCCTCGACACCGCTGACATCTACGCCCCCACCTGGGACACCATGGGGCACAACGAGAAGGCCGTCGCCGAGGGCCTGCGCACCTGGGACGGGGACCGCTCCTCCGTGGTCCTGGCGACCAAGGGCGGGATCACTCGCTCCGAGGGCGAGGTGGGCGGCCGCAACGGCACCGCCGACTACCTGCGCTCCGCCCTCGAGAAGTCCCTCGCGAACCTCGGCATCGACTCCGTGGATCTCTACTACTGGCACCGCCCGGACCGCAGCATCCGCTACGCCGAGGGCGTCGAGGCGCTCGCTGCGCTCAAGGAGGAGGGCCTGATCCGCGAGATCGGCATCTCCAACGCGAACGTCGAGGAGATCGACGTGGCCCTGGAGGTGCTCGGCGAGGGAGGCCTCGCCGCCGTGCAGAACCAGTTCTCACCCACCTTCTTCCACACCTCCAAGCGCGAGCTCGAGCATTGCGGCGAGCATGGCATCGCCTTCGTGCCGTGGTCGCCGCTGGGCGGCACCGGCGGTGGCGCGAGCGCAGTGGGGGAGCGGTTCCCGCAGATCCAGGCCATCGCCGAGGCCCACGGCGTGAGCCCGCAGCAGGTCGTCCTGGCCTGGGAGCTCTCTCTCGGCGAGCATGTGGTCCCGATCCCCGGCGCGAGCCGTCCGGAGTCGATCACCGATTCTGCCGGCGCCATGACCCTCGAGCTCGGCGCCGAGGACCTCGAGCAGCTGAACCAGATCATCGCCTGAGCGACAGCGCGCAGCTTCCTCCCGCTGCGCGCACCCGCCTCCCGCCACCCGCCGCGCCCCCTCGCGCCGTGCGCCGCCCACACCCCGCCGTCCGTCGCGCGCACCCCGGCGGAACAGTTCGAGCCTGCACCACGTGTCGGTGAGCGGCCCCTCACCGACACGTGGTGCAGGCTCGAGCCCATGCCCCGCCTCGGGGGCGACGATCGGGGATCACCGCCAGGAGCCAGGAGCCGGGAGCCGGGAGCCGCGAGCCGGGAGCCGGGAGCCAGGGGCCAGCGGCACGGGCGTCGTACCACTAGGAGACTCTCGGCCTGTAAATCGTTCCGCAGTCTGCTAGCGTCCGAGTCCCGACCGCTCGACGAGGAGCTGCTGCATGTCCCGGACCGTCCCGACCCTGCCCGATCTGCCCCGGAACGATCTCAGTCGGAAAGGTTTCCTGCGCATGAGCGCCTGTGCCACCAGCGCCGCCGTGGCCGTCGCCGCTGCCGGGCCCGCCCTCGCCGCGGGTGCGGCCCCGACCATCGCCGCCGGCCCCGCCGCGCCCGTCGGCCCCACCCCCGCGGGCCCCGCGGTGCCCGACCAGTCGGAGGCCACCGCGGACCTGGTGCGCGGCACCTCGACCTTCCCCGGCAACGATGGTGAGGCCCATACCGTCACCTGGGACGAGCACTCGTTCCTCGTGGACGACGAGCGCCTGCTGATCTACTCGGGGGAGATCCACCCCTGGCGGGTCCCGGCCCCGGCGCAGTGGCGCGACCTGCTGCAGGTCCTCAAGGCGGCCGGCTTCAACGCCGTGTCCTTCTACTTCTTCTGGGGCCTGCATCAGTCCGCCCCGGGCGGCGACTTCGACTTCACCGGGATCAGGGACCTGGACCTGCTGCTGACCATGGCGGAGCAGGAGGGGCTCTATGTCATCGCTCGGCCCGGTCCGTACGTGAACGCCGAGATCTCGATGGGCGGTCTGCCCGCCTATATGACCAACCGCGCCGCGTCCCTGCGCTCGACGGACCCGGAGAACCTCGCGGACTCCTGCGCCTGGCTGAGCGCGATCAATCAGATCATCGCGAAGCACCAGGTCAGCGACGGCGGGGGCAGCGTGTTCCTCTACCAGGTGGAGAACGAGCTGATCACCGAGGATGCGGAGCGCTCGGCCTTCCTGCGGGCCCTGTCCGATCACGTGCGCTCCACGGGCATCACGGTGCCGCTGTTCCACAACGACTACAACATGGGCGGCCGCTTCGCGGACACCGCGAAGCACGGCACCGATTTCTACGCCTTCGATCATTACCCGCTGGGCTTCAACGCGGGTGGCGCGCGGTCCCGGATCGGGGAGTCCGAGCAGGGATACCGCCAGATCAGCCCGGACACCCCGCAGTTCATCACCGAATCCCAGGGCGGCGCGTTCACCCCGTGGGGCGCCTCCTTCGACTCCCATCAGGCCTATGAGTTCACCGACCCTGCCTTCACCCGGCAGTGGGGCGTGCGCAACCTCGCCAACGGGGTCACCGCGTTCAACTACTACATGGCCTTCGGCGGCACGAACCTGGGCTACACGGGCTCGCCGTCCTCGGGGTTCACGAGCTACGACTACGGCGCGGCGATCACGGAGGATCGCGGTCTCACCGAGAAGCTCGCGGTGCAGAAGGAGCTGGGCTACCTCCAGCTGGCCATGCCGCAGATCGCGTCGATGACGTCGGTGGCGCCGCAGCCGCTGCTCGAGGTCGAGGGCGCCGAGATCCAGGCCTATCAGCGGGTGGCGACGGACGACGTCGCGTCGGCGACCGAGGGCGGCGCTCCCCGCCTGCTGGCCTTCCGTCTCGCCGATTCCAACGACGAGACCGACACCCGCTTCGCGACGGCGCTGGTCCTCGGCGATCCCGATGATGCCGGGGACGCCGCACCGACGGCCGACGACCGGGACGCCGCGATCACCTATACCGGCGACTGGGACCAGGTCGAGGACGGCACCGCCTCCGGTGGCACCCTGTCGCGCACCGAGGCGGCGGGCGCCACGGCGACCTGGACCTTCACCGGCACCGCGGTGGACGTCATCACCTCCACGGGCACCGACCACGGCCGGGCGCGGGTGCTCGTGGACGGCGCGGAGGAGGGCACCTTCACCAGCCACGTCGACACCGAGCAGAACAAGCCGGCCCAGCAGATCAGCTACCAGGTGACGGGGCTCGCCGAGGGCGAGCACACCCTCGTGGTCGAGGCGCTCGGGGAGCCTGCCGAGGGCGGGGAGGGCACCGTGGTCACCCTCGACGCCCTCGACCTGCCGGGCGCCTCCGGAGACGACGGGGTCGAGATCCCGGACGGCGTGGTGGGCTGGCCCCGCGTCCCCCAGCAGGAGGACGCCGTCCTGCATCTGCACGGGCGGGACGCCCTCACCCTCGTGGTCGACACGGTGATCGGTGGTCATGGCCTGCTGTACTCCACGGCCGCCCCCTTCGGGCCGACGCTCCCGCGTCGCGGCGGGCACCTGCAGCACCTCATCGGCCAGGAGGACGACCCGGTCGAGATCGTGCTGCGCTACGCCGAGCAGCCGCAGGTCGAGGCCCCCGACGCGGTGGCGACCACCTGGGATGCCGAGACCGGGCAGCTGCGCCTGAACCTCACCCCCGGGGACACCCCGATCCAGGTCGACGTCACCGGCGCACCGGTCACCTCCGAGGGCACGGGGGAGGAGAGCCTGCTCGCTCTGCGCCTGCTCGGCCGTGCCGCCGCCGCGACCACCTGGTTCCTCGGCGGCCGTCCCGCCGACCGCATGCCCGCGACACCGGGTTCCCAGGACGCCCATGTGGTGGTCGAGGGGGCGGAGATCGCCCGCACGGTCGCGTTCTCCCGCGCCGACGCGGACCTCGTCGTCGGCTCCACGAGCGGCGCCGACGTGCGCATCGACGTCCCGGAGAGCATCCGTCGGGTGCGGGTGAACGGCACGAGCCGCCCGGCGAAGGACGGGATCGCCACGATGACGCTCGCCGCCCCCGAGGTCCCGGCCGTCCCGGACCTCGCCTTCCGCGTCGCCGAGGAGGGCCCTGAAGCGGCCGCCGACTTCGACGACTCGAGCTGGAGGGTCGCGGACTCCACGGAGGGCTCCACGCCGTTCCAGGGCCCCGGCCGGGGCGGTGTGGTGCTCGATTCCAACCACTACGGCTTCTACGAGGGCGGCGTCTGGTACCGCGCCGCCTTCACCGCGACCACGGGGCGCGAGGTCGTGCTGCGCGGCAACGGCGGGACCGGTCAGCCCGCCCAGGGAAAGCCCCCGGCCTTCCTGCAGGTCTGGGCCGACGGGACTTATCTCGGCGCGGCGCCGGCGACCGGTTCCGACCAGGTGTTCACCCTCCCGGATGCCGTCGCCGCCGCGGGGGAGAGCGCCGTGCTCAGCGTGCTCGTGCACACCCTCGGCCAGAACCTCGACTGGAGCGACGACGGCCTGTCCAAGCAGAATCGCGGCCTGTTCGACGCCGTCCTGCCCGCGGACGGCGAGATCGTCTGGCGCCTCCAGGGCGCCGACGGCGAGGACCCGCTGCGCTCGATGTACAACGTCGGCGGGCTCCACGGGGAGCGCCACGGTTGGCATCTGCCCGGCCATGACGACTCCGCGTGGGAGCCGACGGACTCCCTGACCGCCGAGGCTCCCGGCATCCGCTGGTACCGCGCGGACTTCGAGCTCGACACCGCCGACGGGGTGGACGCCGCCTGGCGCCTCGCCGTCCGCTCACCCCGTTTCGAGGACGACCGCACCGATGCGAGTCAGGCCGTGCTCTACGTCAACGGCTGGAACATCGGGATCTACATCGGGGACATCGGCCCGCAGTCCGACTTCACGATCCCCTCGGGGCTGCTGGACCATCACGGCCCGAACACCCTCGCGATCTGGGTCGCGGCGAAGGAGGCCGGGGCCGGTCCCGAGTCGATCGAGCTGGAGCAGGTCTTCGCCCGCACCGGGTCGATCGGGACGGCGCCGCCGCTGCTGTGAGCGTCGCGGCGCACACTGCGCTTGTCCCCGCGGGAGTGCAGGCGTAGCGTGTCCGCGGTCGGCGCCCGTCAGGGGCGCGGCACCACGATGCAGCGAGGAGATGAGCATGCGCACCCAGCATGCAGGAAGCGAGGCGGCCCACCGGGCCTTCTCGGTGTGACGCGGCACGGCCGCATCCGCCATCGCTCCATCCCCGCATGCCCTCGACAGCTCGGCCGCAGATCGGCCGGTGCGTCGGCGTGCCCGTCGTGAGGACGACCCCATGAACACCCTGACCGAATCCCAGATCCGCAACGCCTTCGTCAACGCCAGCAAGGGTGAGGCCAAGCGCGCGGGCCTGCCCGACCTCGACTCGATCGACTTCTCCGAGCTGGACTATCTCGGCTGGCAGGATCCCAAGCGGCCCCAACAGCACTATGTCGCCCTCGAGGTGGACGGCGAGCTGACGGTGCTGCTGCTGCGCGGCGCCGAGACCCCTCCCAGCCGCAAGATGATGTGCGCATGGTGCGAGGACGTGGTTGACGGGATCCACGCCGCCTCGTTCGTCGCGCCGCTCGCCGGTGCCGCCGGCCGGCGCGGCAACTCGATCGGCACGTCCGTGTGCGCGGACTTCAGCTGCTCGCGTCACGTGCGCCGTCTCCCGCAGGCCTACGAGCTGCGCACCCAGGACCCGGCGCTGGTCGCGTACCACCAGGAGATGCGGATCGAGGGGCTGCGCGAGCGCTCGACCGCCTTCGTGAAGGCGCTCCTCGCGCGCAGCTGACGGGCCGGCGGGACGGGTCAGGGGGCCGTGAGGTCCACGACGACGTCGGCCCGGCCACGGGTCGCGGCGACCCGGCGAGCATTGGTCTCGTCGGGTCCCAGCGCCCACTCGTGGGCGGCCTGCGGGGACTTCCCGAACTGCTCGTGGCGGGCGATCAGGCGCTCGTGCCGCAGGGCGTCGGGCACCTCGATGAACCAGCGGGCATCCAGCAGCGCTGCCACCTGGGCGAAGGCGCCGTCGTCGGAGAGCAGGTAGTTGCCCTCGGTGATCACGAGCGGCACCTGCGGATCCACCTCGATGGCGCCGGCCAGGGGCTGCTCGAGCTCGCGCTCGAACATCGGTGCCCACACGGGCGGGTCCTGGGGCATCGCGGAGCGGATCCGCTGCAGCAGCGACACGTAGCCGGCGGCGTCGAAGGTGTCCGGGGCTCCCTTGCGGTCCATCCGGCCCAGCCGCTCCAGCGCGACGTCCGCCAGATGGAACCCGTCCATCGGCACCACCACCCGTGAGCTCTCCGGCAGCCGCTCCTCCAGCAGCTGCGTCAGCGTGGACTTCCCGGCGCCGGGCGCCCCGGCGATCCCGAGCAGCCGCCGGGTGCCTGACCGCAGTGCCTCGTCGACCAGCAGCAGAGCCCGGGACACGGCCTGATCGGGAGAGATCATCTCAGCGCTCCTGCCCATGCAGCCTCACCTCCACGACCTCGCCGCGCAGCGGCAGGTGCAGGAGGATCCGGTCCGGCGCCCGGCCGGCTGCGGCCAGCGCCTGCGCGTACGTGCTCATCTGGCCCAGATAGTTCCGGCGCACATGCCCCACCGGGTCATCACCCGGGTACGACTTGTGGTCCACGAGCACGAGGGAGCCGTCGGGCAGGCGCAGCAGGGTGTCGATCCACCCCTCCATGACCTGCGAGTCCTCGTTCCACCAGGTGATCGGCTGTTCGGTGAGCTGCTCGGCCCCCGGGAACTGCGCGTCCACGAAGCGCGCCCAGGCCTCCCCGGCATCCATCAGCACCTGCGCCTCCACGGTCCGCGTCACCACCCAGCGCGACAGCAGCCGCTCCGCCGCTGCGAGCCGCTGCGCCGGCGAGAGATGCTCGAGCGGCAGGCCGAGGTAGGCGTGCACCGCCTCGCCGACACGCTCCCACTGCGGGCCGCCGCCGCGCACCAGCACCGGGCCGATGCTCCGCGGCTCGTCGACCTCCCCGAGCGCCTCGTCCGAGCCGACGCCGGACGCCTGGAACCGGGCCGAGGCGCGCCCCGTCCCGGGGTCGTCCGGCCGCAGCGGCACATCGGTCGCCGCGAGCGGGTCCGCGTCGCGGGTCAGCCGAGCGGGCACGTCCTCCATCAGATCGTCCACGTTCACCGCGGTCACCGTCGCCGGCAGCGTGCCGTCGGTGCCGTGCACGGTGAGGGCGTCGGCGGACCAGCTCACCATGGGCGGCGTCGCGATCAGGCTGTCCAGCACGGTCGCGGCGCCGGGCACGGCGAGCACCGACGTGCGGGCGGCGCGGGTGAGCGCCACATAGTGCAGCCGCCCGGACTCCTCCGCCTCGGCATCCCGCCGACGACGTGCGAACCCCGACGCGGCGAGGTTCTCCGCCGTGTCCGCCGGGGAGGCGATCTTGGGCCAGAACCGCAGGCTGCGGTCGGCGAGCGGGGCGGTCACGTCGAGCGCGCCGGGGGAGACGACGAGCACGCCGCTGGAGTGGTCGCGCTCCTTCGGGGGTGCGCCGAGGTAGGCGACGACGTGATCCCATTCCAGGCCCTTGGCGCCGTGGATGGTGCCGACCCAGACCGCCTCGGGCAGGGCGGAGAGGTCCGGTCCCTCCGTCCACGCGTCGAGCTCGGCGCGCAGCCCGGTCAGCGTGATGGGGGAGCCCTCCGCCCGACGCCGCTGCGTCGTCTCCTGCGCCATCGCGCGCAGCGCATCCAGGGTGCGACGGCGGGAGCCCTGCCCGGTCCAGCGCTTGATCCGCTGCGGCAGGTCCAGCGCGTCGATCAGCGCGCTGATCATCTCCACCGGGGTGAAGCCGATGCAGGCGCGGCGCACCTCGCGCAGCCCGGCCAGCACGGGATCCTCCCACCAGCTCGCGTACACGGCCTTGCGCGCCTCCCGGTCCGGCGCCGCCATCAGCTGCGTGAACCAGTCCTCGTGCGCGCCGTGATCGCTCAGCAGCGTCACCAGCTCGGTCAGCGCCAGGGTGTCGGAGCCGTCCAGGGTCACCGCGAGCGCCGCGCGCACCATCTGCGCCTCACGCGACGCGAGCAGCGGGTGGGCGGCGCCGGCGGTGGGCACCCCGCGCTCCTGCAGGGCGGCGACCACGGAGGCCCGCTGGGTGTTGCTGCGCACGAGCACCGCGGTCGAGCCCGGGGTGAAGGCGCCCTCGTCGATCCGGCACCGGATCTGCTCGGCGATCATCGCGGCATGCTTCTGCGCGGAGACCACCCGGCGGTCGTTCTTCGTCGCCTCCCACACCTCGAGCACGCCGCCGCCCGCCACAGCCTCCCGCTGCTCGGGGATCTGGAGCTGCACCCTCTCCCGGCCCTC
The DNA here is from genome assembly GCF_052379725.1 of Brachybacterium sp. 107. Lineage (NCBI taxonomy): Bacteria > Bacillati > Actinomycetota > Actinomycetes > Micrococcales > Dermabacteraceae > Brachybacterium > Brachybacterium sp. 107. Next base: position 117,892 of record NZ_JBQSYW010000011.1, read on the forward strand.
GCCGTCGGGCGCGAACACCGGGGTGAACAGGGCGTTGGTGAAGTCCACGAGCAGCTTCCGCGAGCGCCAGGAGTGGGAGAGGTTCGTGACCTCGCCGGTGCCGAACACCGTGCCGCCACCTTCGAGCGCGCGGATGATGTCCTGCATCAGGCGCGGGTCGGCGTCGCGGAAGCCGTAGATCGCCTGCTTGGGATCGCCCACCCAGATCTTCTCCTCGATGAGCTGGGAGAGCTCGAGGAACAGGGCCAGCTGCACGGGGGAGGTGTCCTGGAACTCGTCGACCGCGAGGAGGCGGTAGCGCGAGGCGATCGACTCCCGCACCCGCGGCGAGCCCTGCAGCAGGCGCAGCGCCTGCACCTCCTGGTCGATGAAATCGATCAGGCCCAGCTCGCGCTTGTAGGTCTCGTAGGCGTCCAGCGAGTCCGCGGCGACGTCGAGCACGAGCGCGATGAGGTCGTGGAGGTCCTGCTGCCAGGCAGGGTTCTGCGCGAAGCCCTCGGTGATCTCGACGGCCAGGGGCTCGAGGGCCCGGTTCGCCGGGGCCCCGAACTTCCCCCCGGCCAGCCGCAGCCAGCTCGACCACGGCGCCCGCTCCCGGTCACGCAGGGTCCGCTCCAGCCGACGCAGCGCCTCGAGGTCTCCCCGCGCCTTGTTGATGCTGCCCTTCGCGATCGGCCCGCCCTTCACCCCGTCCCCGGTCTCATCGACGGACGCGGCCAGATCCTCCGCGAACCCGTCGATCCGCTGTCCCAGCTCGTGCAGCCAGCGGCCCCGCAGGTCCTCACCGGGCTCGGGCAGCTGGGCCGCCTCCCGGAACTCCTCCCAGGACACGGGCGCGGCGGCGCGCAGCTCCTCGGCCTCCAGCAGGTTGGTGCGGGCGGCGTCCGCGACGTCCTTCACCCGGCCCCGCCAGGCCTGCTTGCGGGTCCCGAAGCCGAAGCCGGTGTCCTTCTCGTCGCCGTCGTGCTCGGTGCGGGCGAGCATCGCCGCCCAGCGCACCCCGGCCGCGGCGGCGGTGCGATCGATCGCCGCGGCGAAGGCCGCCCTCTGGGTCGTGTCGTCGAGCACCTGCACCTGCGGGGAGATGCCCGCGTCCAGCGCGTACTCCGTCACCAGGCGCCCGGCGACCGAGTTCACCGTGCTGATCAGGGCGCTGTCGATGCCGCGCGCCGCCTCGACCTGCTGGCGGTCCAGGAGCGTGGAGCGAACCCGCTGGGAGAGCTCGTCGGCCGCCTTGACGGTGAACGTGGTGGCGATGACCTGCGAGGGGTCCAGCCCGGCCCCAAGACGCTCGGCGAGCAGCCGGGTCAGGGTGTACGTCTTGCCGGACCCGGCCGAGGCGTTGATCAGGGTGAAGCTCATGATGCATCGCCTCTCAGGCCGCACAGCAGGGAGAAATCGCAGTAGTCGCAGCGGGCATCGACCACGATCCCGCCGCCGGCCCGCGCCTCCTCCTGCGCCGCGGCGTAGGTCTTCTTCGCGTCCGGGCGGGGGGTGCCGAGCCCCTGCCCGGCATCGCGCAGGATCTGCCCGGACTGCGCGGTGACGGTGCCCTCGCCGATCGCGTCGAGCGCCTCGGTGATCTCCGCGGTCGTCGTCGACCAGGCGGCGGAGATGTCGAGGGTGGGCCGGCCATGGGGATCCAGCGCCGGGTTCGCGGAGACGAACTCGCCCTGCTTGAGCAGGAAGTACCCGACGTCGGCCGAGTCGTCATGCAGCGACCAGGCGTAGGAGGCGAGCTGCAGCGCCTCGCCGGCGTCGAACAGCTCGGGGTACTTCTTGGCGGCCGAGGTCCACTTCAGGTCGATCACGGTGGGCTTCCCGGCGGCGTCCTCGGCGAGCACGTCCCGGAAGCCCAGGAACGGCACCTCGAGATCCCCGCGCTTCAGGCGCAGGGTCAGCGGCTCCTCGAAGCGCGATTCCACGGAGGTGATCACGAGCCCGGCCTCCGCGAGGCGGCCGAAGAACTCGACCAGGGAGCGCACGGCGGTCTCGCGCATGGTGGTCAGCTCGACCTCCCGGCCGGGCAGCAGCAGCTCCGAGGCGAGCTGCGGGACGAGCCGCTCGAGCGTCTGAGCGATCTGGGCGGCCGACGGCGGACCGCTGCGCCCCCGCTCCCGCCCGGTGTTCACCAGCTCCTCGACCACGGTGTGCACGAGGGTGCCGATCATCTGGTTGCCGCTGGGCACGCTCGCGACCGAGGCAGGACGGATCCCCAGCCCGGTGCGGTACGTCCACTTCTGCCGGCAGCCGATCAGGTTCTCCGCCTGGGAGTAGCTCAGTGCGGTCGGCACCAGATGCGGCGCCGGGACGGTGCGCTTGGTGAGATCCTGCGCAGGCTCCGCCGGCGGGACCAGCGCCGGGACGCTCAGCGGCCGACGCGACCCGGCGAGCTCCCAGACCCCGCCCCCGATCGCCGTGCGCGGATCCACCCGATACTGCTCGAGCACCTCCGCGACGTCCTCCCCGGCGGCGGCCCGCTGCGCCGCGAGGTGCGCGAGCAGGGAGTGTGGCGCCGTGGCCTTCTCGGAGCGGCTGCGGGTGCGCACCACGACCAGCCGCCCGGCTCCGAGCAGCCCGCGCAGTCCCGCATCGGTCTCGAGAGCGGCGAGGGCGGCGGGGTCGATGACTCTCGCACCGAGCTCCTCGAGCGCCGCGATCTCGATCGCATCCCAGGTCACGCCGGTCTGGGGATCCTGGCGGTCCGCGCCCCACCACAGCACGTCCCCACCGCGCGGGCGCAGCTGCGCCGGGCGGGTGCAGGCGGTCCAGGCGTCGGTCGCCTCGGGCCGGGCGACGGGGGAGGCGGCGCGGCCGCCGGAGGCCTCGACGATCTGGGAGAGCTCGCGCGCGCCGAGCACGTGGTCCTCGCCGAGGGTGTCGAGCACCGCCAGGAACGTCTGCAGGTGCGCGCTCGCCCGCACCAGACCCGGATCGCCCTGACCGAGCGCCTGCAGGCGCTCGCCGAGCCAGGAGGTCGCCGAGCGCAGCCGCGGCGGCGTCAGCTGCTCCGGGTCCAGCGGATGCGTGACCAGCGTGGAGACCGCCCGGGCGATCTCGAGGGCGGCGGCCTCCTCGGGATCGGCGGCGAGCCGGGCGAGGTCGGTGAGCACCGCCTCCCAGACCGGGCCACCGGTGCCGGGCTCGGCGGCCAGCGCATCGAGGAACCGGCGACGCACCCGCGAGGGCACCAGGCCGATGGGTTCACGGTCGGAGTCCGGCGCATCGAGCACGCGCAGGTCGAGGAAGGCGCCGAGCTGCTGCACGTCCACCGGGGCGATCGCGATCGAGAGGTACAGGGGAAGGATCTGCAGGCTCGTCCGGTCCGCCGAGGCCCCCGCCACCCCGATCGCCGCCAGACCGCGACGGTGCAGCTCCTGGTCCAGGAGGATCGTGTCCTCCGTGGCGAGGACGTGGACAGGATCCCCGTCGCGCCCGGCGAGGAACCGCGCGGCGGTCTCCGCGGCGGTCCATTGGTCGTCGGTCTCCAGCAGCATCAGCTCCGGCTGCCCGGCCGGTGCGGCGGGGACGGGCACGACGGCGACTCCGGCTCCTGCCAGCAGCTCCAGCAGCTGCGGCCACAGCCCGGGGAGCGTCGCCGGCTCCTCCTGGCAGAGGACCCGGTCGATCCCCAGCGGCCAGGGGGACGCGGAGAGCTCCGCGAGCAGGTCGACGATCTCCCGCAGGTCATCGGCGGCGCCGGCGGAGAGATCAGCGGCCGCCTCGATCGCGCACAGCGCCTCGATCCGCGCCGGCAGCCCCGGCGCCCGACGCAGCGAGGCCCCGGCAGCCACCGCCGCATCCCGCCACGCCAGCATCGTGCTCGCGGTCGCCCACGGATCGACGTCGAACGAGGCCCGTGCCCACTCGTGGTCCGCGGCGGCGATCGCGCGGGCGTACTGCGCGGTCCGCACCGCCGGATCGACCGACGGGCGGGTCAGCGCGAGCCTCGTCTGCAGCAGCTGCACGAGACCGCGGGGCCCCATGCGCACCGTCCCGGTCGCGCCGGCGCCGTCCGTCCAGGCGGTGCCGTCCAGCGACCAGCCGAACTCGATCTGCATCTGGGCTCCTCCGTCGTCGCGTCCCGCCCCAGACTAGGGGAGGGGGCCGACAGCGGGGATCAGGTCCGGCCGACGGGTCAGCGGTTGAACGGATCGTCCGCCCGTACTCCCCAGCTGAACCCGCGCTCGTAGTACACGGAGCCGGAGGTGTCCGGGGCGAGGAGCAGCTCCTGGCCCTCTCCGCTCACGTGCAGCGTGCCGTCGTCCTGCTCGGCCACCTCGAGCGCGAGCGTCGTCGGGGTGATCTCGGTGTACTGCGCAAGGGTCTGCCCCTGTGCACGCAGCGGCCGCAGCGACAGCTCGACCGTGTCCTCCCCGGTGCGCTCGTAGCTGCCGGTCAGCAGCTCCCCGTCCGCCAGGCGGAGCTGCACGGCGGCCCGCCCGTCGTAGGCGACCTCGCCGAACGCGATCGCGCTCCATCGTGTGTCCTCGCTCAGCTGCGCGGCAGGCTCGGCGGCGTCCTCCTGCACCTCCCACACCCCGGCGGGAGCGGACTCGTCCGTGGTGCGCTCGGGGTACATCGAGCTGACTCCCCAGCCCACCAGCCCCACCAGCACGAGGGCGGCGATCGGCCCCAGGATGCTCATGATCCGCGCCAGAGGCGGCCACGGCATCAGGGTGGGCAACGGTCCGCGCCGGATCTCGCCCTGGTCGATGAACGCCCTGGCCAGGCGGGGCATCCACGGGATCAGCACCAGGATCGACATGACCAGCAGGATGGTGGCGATCAGCTTGACCGGGACGTCGTAGCCGATGTTCAGCACGAGCACGAGGGACATGTCCGCGGCGGCGATCAGAGCGCCCAGCGGCACGGACCGCCGCCACAGCAGGGCGAGCGCGGCGCCGGCCTCCGCGACCCCGCCGAGCACCTGGAACAGCGGGGAGAAGGCGACCATGCGCCACAGCATCCCCATCGGGCTCATCTCGCCCTGGGTCACCAAGGCGTCGCCCATGTCCGCGACCCCGAACTGCCCGAGCACGATCTTCGCGACGCCGTAGTACAGCAGTGCGATCGCGAGCAGCAGGCGCACGCCGCCGTGCGCCCACCATCCCAGCGTCACCGCGACGAGGCGGCCGATGCGCCTCTCGGCGGAGTAGTCGTCGGAGGGAGGGGCGGGGGAGGACGGAACCTCAGGGGAGGAGGAGGGATCACTCATGACCCCAGTCCAGTGGATCTGCGCGCAGGTCGCATCGGTCGTTGGGCGAGGCGCAGGTCATCGACCGTCGAACCCTCGGCGGCGAGCTCACGACTTTCGACGTACGCCTCCGAGCGGGTCAGGTGCGTGCGTCGTCTCAGATCCGCGCGAACTCCTGCACCCACGACGCCTCGGACTGCACCGGCCGCCCCGCCACCAGCTCTCCGTCCGCGACGAAGCCCTCCTCGCGTCCGGTGAGCTCCCGCACCAGGATCTCCCGATGCCGGGCGAGCTCGTCGGCCGCTCCGGCCTCCCCAGCGAGGTCCCGCAGCTCCTGCGGGTCCTCCACCAGATCGAACAGCTGCTCGTGCCCATCCCCGGAGAACCACACGTACTTGTGCCGCTGCGAGCGGATCCACTGCATCGAGTGCCGACCCAGCGAACCGATCAGATGCTCCCCGTGCAGGTGCTCGCGCACCGGCTCACCCGGGCGCAGGCTCATCCCGTCAACCCCGCCCGGCACCTCGACGCCCGCGAGCCCCAGCAGCGTGGGCATCAGATCGCGCAGCTCCGCGATCGCCTCGACCTCGCCGGGATCGCCCCATCCCTCGCGCCATCGCGGGGGTACGTGCACCACGAGCGGCACCCGTGCGGAGCCCTCGTAGCCCACGGACTTCCGGTACATGTCGTGGTCGCCCATCATGTCGCCGTGATCGGAGACGAACACGATGATCGTGTCCTCGGCCAGCGCATGGTCCGAGAGCTTCTCCCGCAGCCGGTTCAGCTGCAGGTCGATGAACTCGATCGAGCCGTAGTAGCCCGCGCGCACCTGCTGATGGGTGGTCTCCTTCTGCGCCCCGAACTCCGCCTCGGAGGCGAAGTCGCGGCGGTGCTCGTCGAACCGCTCCACCCAGTCACCCAGCGGCCTCGGCGGGAACTCGCGGCCGCGGTACTTGTCCCACAGCCAGGCCGGCGGGTCGAAGGGCGCATGCGGTCGATGGAATGACATGTACAGGAAGAAGGGGCGTGTGGGGTCGCGCCGCTCGAGCACGCGGAACGACTCGTCGGCCACCCAGCGGGTGGGATGCAGCCGCTCCTCGCGCTCCCAGGGCCGGGCGGTCATGGCATTGCAGCCGATCCCGGTCTCCTGGTAGTCGGCGCGCGGGTCCCCGGTCTCACGGCGCAGGAAGTCGACATAGTCGTCGATCGCCGCCGACGGCCCGCCGCTCAGCCTCCGCGAGGTGTGCAGGAACCCGTCGTGCAGCAGGACGTCGTCGAAGCCGCAGCGGGCCCGGTCGGGGAAGACGTGCATCTTGCCCACCCCGAAGGCCTGGTACCCCGCCTCCCGCAGCGTCGACTGCAGCGTGACCGGGTACGCGTCGGGGAAGGAGATCCCCTCCCGATAGCCGTAGCGGCCGTGCAGGTCGGGGGACTTCCCGGTGAACATCGCGACCCGGGCCGGTACACACGTGGGCGTCGCCGAATAGGCCCGCGTGAAGCGGTAGCCGCCGCGCGCGAGGTCATCGAGGTTCGGGGTGTCGATGTGCTCGTTGCCGGCCGCGCCCATGGCGTCGGCCCGCATCTCGTCGACGCACACCAGGACGATGTTCGGGCGGTCCATCGGAGTCCTTCTCTCTGCAGTCGGGTGGGAACGCAGAAGGCCCGGAGTGCACACAGCACCCCGGGCCCTCGACGACGTCTCAGCCCTGGTTCGCGGAACCGGGGTGCGCCCACGGCGGGGTGCCCTGCTGCCCGCCGCGGTGCTGCCCACCGTTCTGGGCCTGCTGCTGGGCCTCGCGGGCCCTCTGCTCGGCCGCGGACCGTGCACGCTCGGCGCGGGCCTGCTCCTGGTCGCGCAGCTCCTGCGCGGAGACCCGCTGACGGTTCTCGGCGTCGGCCGAATCGGCGTCCTTACTCGCCTCGGCGGCCGCCTGCGACTGCAGCATGGCGGTGCGGATCTCGTCGCCCATGGAGCCCACGGCGCCCGGGTTCGAGGGCAGGTACAGCACGTTGGAGCGGGCGTTGCGCGCCACGTCCTGCATGGTGTCGAAGTACTGCGTCATCAGCAGCAGCTGCTCGGCGGAGTTCTCGATGCCCACCTTGCGGAGCATCTCGTACTGCTCCGCGATGCCCAGGGCGATCGCCTTGCGCTGAGCGGCGACACCCTCACCCTGCAGGCGCTTGGACTCGGCCTCGGCCTCGGCTTGGGTGACGCGCTTGATCTTGTCCGCCTCGGCGAGCGACTGCGCGGCGACGCGGTCACGCTGGGCGGCGTTGATGGAGTTCATCGAGTCGCGCACACGCTGATCCGGCGAGATGTCCTGGACCAGGGTGTTGATGATGTTGAAGCCGAACTCGTGCATGCGGGCCGACAGGGTCTGCTCGACGCTGTGGGCGATGTCGTCCTTGGACTCGAAGGCCGCGTCCAGGTCGAGGCTCGACAGGGCGGAGCGCACGGTGTCGAACACGTAGGAGCGGATCTGCGCCTCGGCGTTGGAGAGCTTGTAGTACGCGTCGACGACCTGTTCTTCCTTGATCACGTACTGCACCGCCACCGGCACGTTGACGAACACGTTGTCCTTGGTCTTGGACTCGATGTTCACCTCGAGCTGCTGGACGCGCAACGAGATCGGCTTGGTGGTGTTGTCGACGAACGGTGCCTTGAAGTTCAGGCCGGCGTGCGCGACGCGCTTGAACTTGCCGAAGCGCTCGACGATCACGGCTTCACGCGAGTGCACGGTGAACATGATCGACGTGCGCAGACCACCGAACAGCAGAGCTGCCAGGATGATCACGACGACGATCACGACGACCGCGACGACGAGGAAGATGACTGCGCCTTCCATGGGGGACCCCTTTCCAGTGGGACACGATTGTGTTCCACGCTACAGGGTCGAGCTGTGCGGTTACCGCAGACCTAAGTCGGTTTCTATCCGTCGGGCGATCCGCACCGGGGGCACCGGCGGTGCGTAGCGCCGCAGCACCTGGCCGTCCCCGTCGATCAGGAACTTCGTGAAGTTCCAGGCGATGCGACCGCCCATCACCCCGCCCTTCTGGGCGCACATCCACTGCCACAGCGGGTGCGCGAGGGGCCCGTTGACGTCGATCTTGGAGAACAGCGGGAAGGTGACGTCGTAGGTCGAGGTGCACACGTCGTGGGTGTCCTGGTCCGTCCCGGGATCCTGGTGGAACTGGTCCGACGGGAAGCCGAGCACCGTGAAGCCGTGCTCGCCGTACTGCTCCTGGAGGGCCTGCAGGCCGCGGAGCTGCGGGGTGAAGGCGCACTCGGTCGCGATGTTGACCACCAGGACGAGGCGGCCCGCGTACTCGCGCATCGAGCGGTTCTCTCCGTCGATGGTGACGGCGTGGAAATCGTGGAAGGTGGCGCTCTCGCTGGTCCCTGCAGTCCGACCCATGCTCCCTGTCCTCTCGCTGTTCCCCGTCATCGTAGGGTCTTCAGCCTCCAGCTGCCTGGGTGCGGGAAGAACAGCAGGGTCGCCATCGGGCCGACGACCGGGTCCGCGCCCGCCCGCGTCACCACGAGCTCGGCGATCGTGCCATCCAGCACGAGCACCAGCTCGTCCCCGGCAGTGACCGGCAGCGGACCGGTCGCGAGCTGCCGCGGGGAGAACAGGGGTCGCCCGTCGGCGCCCGGAGCCTGCGCGCGATGCAGCCGCACCGTGGTCCCTCCGATGTCCCGCACGAGCCGCAGCTCGACGCGGTCGGGACCGACCAGCTCCACTTCTCCACCGGGACGGGGAAGGGGGATCCGCAGCACGTGCGCTGTCGCGGGATCGAGCGCCTGGTCCGGTTCCGTGCTGCGCGGGGCCGACGGCAGCACCGGCTCGGCCACGATCGCGTCGCCCCGCGGATGCAGGGTCCGCGGAAGGCTCATGACACCCCGCCACGGGGCGGTCGGGGTGCGCCCGGCATACTCGACGTCCACTGCCCAGCCCATCAGCAGGGGAGGACCCTCGACGCCGGAGAAGGTCACCGCCGCGTACAGGTCCGGACCGTGGTCCAGGGGAACCGGATCGGCCTGGGCCGTGAAGGCGGCACCGTCGAAGTCACCCCGGATCCCCCAGGTCCCCGAGGTGCCCACGGGGCCGCCGGGGTTCGTCGAGAGGATCAGCAGCCAGGGATGATCCTCCGTCGTGGCGAGCTGCACCAGATCAGGGCACTCCCAGATCCCGGTCAGCCTCTCGTCGCGATAGGTGGAGGTGTGCTCCCAGGTGATCAGGTCGTGCGAGGTGTGCACGAGCAGCTCCCTGTCCTGCGCCTCGACCGCGGCCATCACCCACTGCCCGCTCGGCCCGTGCCACAGCACCTTGGGATCGCGGAAGTCCGCGGATCCGCGATCGACGACCGCCTCGGCACGCTTGGTCCAGGTCGCCCCGTCGTCGGTCGAGATCGCGAGCCGCTGGTCCTGCAGTGCACCGCGCACGGGGTGCTCCGGACCGCTGTGCCCCGTGTACAGGGTGACCAGCCGGTCGTCGATCCGCACGACGCTGCCGGAGTAGATCTGCACCCCGTCCTCCTCGCAGATCGCCGGGCCATGGTCCTCCCACCGGAGGAGGTCCCGGCTCGTCGCATGCGCCCAGGTCATGTGACCGTGGTCCGAACCGAACGGGTTGTTCTGGTAGAAGGCGTGCCAGATGCCCTCGTGCAGGATCAGTCCGTTGGGGTCGTTCATCCAGGTCGACGGTGCGCTCAGGTGGACCCGGGGCCGCGGGGTGCTCATGCCACCAGTGTGCGGGACTGCCGCGGGCTCACGCCAGGAACGCGTCGACCTCCGCGCGGGTGGGTGCGCTCTGCGGCCCCCTCCGGGTCACGGCGATCCCGGCGGCAGCATTCGCCCGGGTGGCCGCGGACTCCCAGTCGGCCCCGAGGGCACGCTCGGCCAGCAGCACCCCGGTATGGGTGTCGCCGGCCCCGTTGGTGTCCACCGCCTCCTGCGGGAAGGCGGGGATCTCGGTGCCGCGGCCGTGATGGAACACGATGCAGCCCTTGTCGCCGTCGCGCACGATCACCACGGCGTGCCCGCCGATCCGTCGGCGCAGCGCCTCGGGCGTGTCCTCGAGCGCGTCGAGGCCGGTCAGCGCGCGGGCCTCGTCGGCGTTCGAGGTCCACACGGTGGTGCGCGCGAGCACCCGCTCCTGCACCTCGCGGGGGAACGTCGCGAAGGGCGCGCCCGGATCCAGCACCACCTCGACGCCCTCGGGCACGGTCTCGAGGAACTCCAGCAGCGGGTCGCGCGTCGGCTCGAACAGGCTGTACCCGGACAGGCACAGCAGGTCGCCGGGCTGCGGGTCGAGGGTCGCGAGGGAGGCCGCGGTGATCTCGCGCTCCGCGCCGTAGACGGTCAGGAAGGTGCGTTCGGCCGACGGCTCGAGCATGACCACGCAGTATCCGGTGTCGGAGCCGGGACGCACCTCGTCGGAGAGGCCGACGCCGTCGGCCGCGAGCGCCTCCCGGATCAGGTCCCCGTGGGCGCCGGCGCCGTGCGCGCCGCCGTGCACCGCCTCGGCGCCGGTGCGGGCGGCCGCGACCAGCGTCGTCACCGCCCCTCCGGCGTACCACTGCTCGCTCAGCGCATTGGCGTTGCCGCCGCGCGGGGGGAGGTCCTCGACCTCGATGACGATGTCGACGAGGGCCTGGGCGGTGTGCAGCACGCGGGACATGGCCCGAGTCTAGGTGCGACCATGGCTCCATGGACTCCGCTCCCGCCCGTCCGCGTCGCCGCGGGCCTCTGCTCATCGCCCTCGTGGCCGTCGTGATCGTGGCCCTCGTGGTCGGTGTGCTCCTGTGGCGGGATCGCTTCGGCGACGGCGCCGACGAGGCGCAGGCCCTGGCCGATGCGCTCCCGGAGGGGGACTTCGCCGAGGTCGCGCTCGAGGACCTCTCGGCCTCCGCCGCCGCCGAGGAGCACGAGCGGGTCCTCGGGCCGCTGCTCGAGGAGGTCGACGCGCCCCCGCAGGTCGAGCTGGTCGACGCCGGGGACGCCGAGAACGGCACCCGCACCGCGACCCTGCAGTGGACCTGGACCCTCCCGCAGGACGCCGGGACCTGGGAGTACACCACCGAGGTGGTGCTGCGGCGCGGCGAGGACGGCTGGGCCGCGCAGCTCGCCCCCACGGTGTTCGCCCCCGACCTCAGCGCCCGCGAGCACCTGGACCTCAAGCGCCTCGACCCGGAGATGGGAACGGTCACCGACCGCGACGGGGCGGTTCTCTACGGTCTCCATGACGTGCAGGTGATCGGCCTGGACAAGGCGCAGCTCGAGGAGTCCGAGCTGGACGACTCCGCGCGGGCGCTCGCCGGGCAGCTCGGGATCGACGAGGACAACTACGCGAGCGCTGTCGCCGGCAACGGGCCCGAGGCGTTCGTCCCCGCGCTCACGATCCGCGTCGAGGACCTCGGGGACTACCCGCTGGCGACGGCGGAGGAGGTCCCCGGCTACCGGGCGCTCGAGAAGAGCCAGCCGCTGGCCGTCGAGCGCGACTATGCCCCGGGCGTGCTCGGCTCCCTGCGGGAGGCCATGAAGGAGGACGTCGACGGCTCCGACGGCGAGATCCTCGCCGGGGACCTCGTCGCCACCGGCGGGGTCGTCGCCGCCGAGCACGACGCCCTGGTGGGCACCGCCGGGGTGAACGTGGTCGCCGTGGACCCCGATGCGGAGGCCGCGCGATCCCTGCACAAGGTCGAGGCGAGCGACGGCACCGAGGTGCGCACCACCCTCGACGACGACCTCCAGCGACTCGCCACGGAGTCGATCGCCGAGCAGGACGCCCCGGCCGCCGTGATCGCGCTGAAGCCGTCGACCGGTGATGTGCTCGCCTCGGCGCTCGGTCCGACGGGCCAGAGCTATCCCATCGGCCTGGTCGGCCAGTACGCCCCCGGCTCGACCTTCAAAGCGGTGACCGCGCTGTCCCTGCTGCGCGAGGGCGTCACCCCGGACACCGAGCTGCAGTGCCCGAAGACCGCGACCGTCGAGGGGCGCAGCTTCAAGAACGCCGATTCGATGGACCCGGGCCTGTTCGGGACGATGCCGCTGCGGGACGTCATCGCGCACTCCTGCAACACGGCCCTGCTGCTGCAGTACGACACCGTGGACCAGCCCGCTCTCGCCGACGCCGCGACCACGCTCGGCATCGGGCAGGACGCCCCGACGGGCCTCGAGGCGTTCATGGGGTCCGTCGACCCCGAGGACACGGGCACCGAGCACGCCGCGGCGATGATGGGCCAGGGACGCGTGCTGACCTCGCCGCTGTCGATGGCCGTGGTCCTCGCGAGCGTGCAGCAGGGCAGCACCGTCCATCCGCGGATCCTCGCCGACGACGAGACGGCGGCCCCCGAGGTGCCGAACCCGCTGACGGCCGACGAGACCGCGCAGATGCAGGAGATGCTGCGCGGAGTCGTCACCTACGGCAGCCTCGACGAGTTCGCGGACCTCCCGGGCGAGCCGGTGATCGGCAAGACCGGCACCGCGGAGTGGACGAACGAGGACGGCGAGCTCAAGCTCCACTCCTGGGTGATCGTCGCCCAGGGCGATCTGGTCGTCGTCGCCTTCGTCGAGGACGGCAGCTACGGCTCGACCACGGCAGGACCCATCGCCCGCGAGGTGCTCGAGGGCCAGTAGGTCGAGAAGGGCAGCAGGTCGAGAGGGGCGGCAGGTCGAACTCGCACGGGCGGCGGCGCCTGCCCGCGGGGTGAGCCGCCGCGGGCTCACAGCCCCGCCGCGACCTCCACGGCCTGGCGGATCGCACGCTCGGCGTCGAGCTCCGCGGCCACATCGGCGCCGCCGATCACGTGCACCCGGGGCGTGCGGCCCGCGCGGCTCTCGCGCACCTCGTCGGCCAGGGTGTTCACGCTGACCTGCCCGGCGCAGACCACGACCGTGTCGACCTCGAGCACGCGCTCGGCGTCGTCCTCCAGGACGTGCAGACCCTCGGCGTCGATCCGCTGGTAGGTGACGCCCTTGTGCTGGATGATCCCGGCGTGGCGCAGCTCGGCGCGGTGCACCCAGCCGGTGGTGCGGCCCAGCCCGGCGCCGATCCGGGTCTCCTTGCGCTGCAGCAGATGGACCTCGCGGGCGAGCCGGCCGTCGTCCGGGTCTCCGTCCGGCCGCGGGACCACGCCGCCGCGGTGGGCATCGGCATCGACGACGCCCCAGTGCGTACGCCAGGCCGCGACATCGAGGGTCGGCGAGGGACGGGGGGAGGTGAGGAACTCCGCGACGTCCACGCCGATGCCGCCGGCACCGATGATCGCGACCCGCTCGCCCGCCTCGGCGCGGCCCTCGAGCAGGTCGGCGTAGCTGATCACTGCGGGGCCGTCGTCAGCAGGGGAGTCGGCGCCCGGCAGGTCGAGCTCACGCGGGGTGACCCCGGTGGCGACGATGACGTCATGGAAGCCGAGCAGGTCCTCCGCGCCGGGCCGGAAGTCCAGGCGCATCCCGACCCCGGCCGCGGCGAGCCGCATCCGCCAGGACTGCAGCGCCTGCGCGTAGTCCTCCTTGCCCGGGATGCGGGCGGCCAGGCGCAGCTGGCCACCGATCTCGCCGGTGGCCTCGAACAGGGTGACGATGTGGCCGCGCTCGGCGGCGGCGAGTGCGGCCTCCAGCCCGGCCGGGCCGGCGCCGACGACGGCCACCTTGCGGGCCCGACGCTGCGTGACGGGGCGCAGCACCAGCTCGGTCTCGTGGCCGGCGCGCGGGTTGACCAGGCAGCTGGCGCGCTTGCCGTCGAACACCTTGTCCAGGCAGGCCTGGTTGCAGGAGATGCAGGCGACCACCTGGGAGGCGCGGCCGTCGGCGAGCTTGGCCGGCAGGTTCGGGTCGGCCAGCAGCGGGCGGGCCATGGAGATCAGGTCGGCTTGGCCGTCTGCGAGGACCTGCTCGGCGACCGCCGGGTCGTGGATCCGGTTCGAGGCGACGACCGGCACATCGACCAGCTCGCGCAGCATGCTGGTCTGCTCGGTGAAGGCGGCACGCGGCACGGAGGTGACGATGGTGGGCACTCGGGCCTCGTGCCAGCCGATGCCCGTGGACAGCACGTTCACTCCGCGCGCGGTGAGGCCCTGGGCGAGGGCTGTGGTCTCAGTCCAGCTCTGCCCACCGGGCACCAGATCCAGCAGGGAGATGCGGTAGCTGAGCAGGGCGTCCGGCCCGATCGCCTCGCGCACCGCGGACGTGATCGCGAACGGCATCGCGCGCCTGCCCTCGGAGCTGCGGCCCCAGCGGTCCCGGCGACGGTTCGTGGCCGGGGCGAGGAACTGGTTGAGGAGGTAGCCCTCGGAGCCCATGATCTCGACGCCGTCGTATCCGGCGGCGACCGCGCGTCCGGCGGCCTCGGCGAAGTGGTCGATCGTGCGTCCGACGCCACGGCGGGTGAGGCGGCGTACTCGGAACGGGGAGAGCGGGGAGCGGCCCCGGCCTGCCGACGCGGCGAGCGGGTGGAAGGCGTAGCGGCCGGCATGGAGGAGCTGGAGGATGATGCGGCCGTCGGCCTCATGGACCTCGCGGGTGACGAGCTGGTGGCCGTGCAGGGTGCGCTCGGTCGCCTGGGCTCCGCGGGGAGTGAGCCGCCCGGTGCGGTCGGGGGAGAATCCGCCGGTGACGATCAGCCCGGCCCCGCCGCGGGCGCGCTCGCCGAGGTAGGCGGCGAGCTTCTTGACGTCGGACGTGCGGTCCTCGAGGCCCACGTGCATCGACCCCATGACGATCCGGTTTCGTACCTCGAAGCGGCCCAGGTCCAGGGGGGAGAGCAGGGTCGGGTACGAGCGGGGTGCGGTGGGGTGGGGAAGCGGCGTTGCCATGCCGCGATTGTGTCAGGGTCTGCGGGAGAACGCGGTACCAGGGAGCGTCGCCGGCGAGGTGCGACGGGGCTTGCTGACCTCGTCGCCTCCTCACCCCGGTATCCGGTTCACGACCGAGTCAGAAGGGGCTGTCGTCGGGGTCGTCGGGGTTGTCGGGTGAGGGTGGGCGTGGTTTCGGGGGTGGTGGAGGATTGTTCTTGACGAACTCTTCGAGGCTGGCGGTGTCGTCACCGCTCGAGTCCTCGCCCTCACCCCCGCCCTGTGCGTAGTACTGGCCCCGTAGTCCGCGCTTCCCGGCCATGCGCTGGTTCTCGATACGGCGTTGTTCGGTGATCCGGTCGCGGGCGGGGCGGGCGGCTTCGATCTGGGCGATCCGGGTCGCGTCGGCGTGGGCGCGCAGGTGCGTGTCCCAGGCCCGGTCCAGCGCAGCAGCCAGCACTGGGGTCAGCAGGTCGTGCTCCTCGTAGGTCGCGGTGCGCAGCTCACCATCGATCGTCCACCGAGTCTGGGTGGGCTCGACAACCGGCCGGCGCGGAACCGAGCGGGGAGGCAACGTGGCAGGTGGGAATCGGGGCGGGTCTTCGGGAATCCGCCTGTACCGGCCTTGGTCGGGACCGGAATCTGGATCTGCTGGCTTCCGCGGATCGAGATCCGTCCCTCCCACAGTGCCCGGTCCCTGGTCACGATCGCGATCTTGCTGGTCCTGGTCCTGGTCCTGGTCCTGGCCCCGTTCTTGCGCCTGTTCTCGTACGGGGTCCGTGCCCCGTTCGGGGTCGATGAGGCCGGCGGTCTTGATCTTGTGGTGGAGCCAGCACAACCGGTGAAGGTTGGCCAGGGAGGTCGGGCCGCCGGCGGCGGGGTCGGTGTGGTCGTACTCCTCGATGTGGTCGTCCTCCGACGCGAGCACCGTCGCTCGGGTGCAGCCGGGTGCGGCGCAGACCGGGTGGCGCAGGCGGAGCTGGAGCCGCATCTGCGCAGTCGGCGTGTAGGTGTCGGCGGTGACCGGGAGATACGCGCCGGTGGTGGGATCGGTGAGGATCCTCTGCCACACGCTCTGGCCTGCGGCCAGGGCTCGGGCTTGCTCCTCGGGGACCGGGATCAGGCCGTTGATCACCCCGGGAGCGTCACTCTCACCCAGCAGCGTCATCGCCGGCACCGTGACCAGCAGCTTGTACGGGGAGGCAGGCTCGGGCACCGGGTCGGTGTCGAGCATCGACTGGGTCAGCACCGCATATCGCAGCGCCGCCAGAGACATCGCGCGGCCGCGTTGACGCAGCACCTCGTCGATATCGAACGGGATCGGTGCGTCGCTGTCTGAGTCGTTCAGGGCGTGGCGCTGGGCTTTCTGGATCGCCTGCGCGGCGACGTCGAGGCGGTGGGCGAGGGCTTTGATCTCCAGCGTCGGCCCCGTCACCGACAACGTCGCGATACCCCGGGCGGGGTCGGTGATCTCAAGATCCACACGCCGCTCCGATTCCGGGGTGAGAGGGATCGTGCCGGCGGTGACCAGGGTGATCAGGGAACCGAGGTGGCGGGCGAACTGGTCCCTCGAGATCGACGCCAGATCCCACCCCGCCACATGCTCATCCACAACGCGGACCTGGTCATCGGGCAGTGCCCGTACTTTGCGCAGCAGCATCTGGTGGAAGTCCTCGGGCAGGTCACCCGCGGACAGGACCTCGAACGTGCCGGGCATCAGGACCGCGGACCGGTGAGCATCCCGGATCAGACACTCCGCACGGTGCAAGGACGCCCGCAGGCCGGTCGCGACCTTCAACGCCGAGATATCCGCTGAGTCGATGCACCCGTCGGACTCCGGATCCCGGGTCAGGAACGAGGTCAGCAGCTCCTGCTCGCGGGCATAGAGCTTCGTGCGTTCGCGCATGTTTGCGTGGATCGCTAATGCCCGTACCGCCTGCTCACTCTCGGGCTCCGCCTCACACGCCTCGATCACCCGCTGCGCAGTCAACGCCCGCCGAGCCCGCACCGGCCACACCGGCACCGGAGGCACAACACCGGGATTGGAGGCGGTACCGGAAGGGCCGCCGGAGCGCTCGCCCGAAACGCTGCTCGCAGGCCCATCCTGCCCACGGCCGGACAGCGAATCCTGCTCGAACTCCTCACCCACGACAACCCCTCCTTCCCACCCCTGGAAAACGTCGGCCTCACTGCCGACGACTTCACTTCATTTTACGTGATCGAACACCGTTACGAAAGACCTCACGAGCAATGTGTATGAAATTGTGGATAACCGCCCACTGTGGAGGAAAGGGGCTCTTCGCAGATGAGGGGGTAGCTGCGGGCTCGGAGCTGCGAGGAGTCCTCGGCCGCCTGCGGCATGCGCCCCCTGACCACGGTCAATCGCTTGATGAGGCAGCTTTCGCGAAGACCGCCCGCCTGTCGGCCCCACTAGATAGTGTGACGGAACTTCGCGCCCTTGCGAGGTAGCACACGAATAAAGGGGGTTGATATGAAGCATGTCCAGAGGCGTACCGCGTTGGCCGCTCTTGCGGGCCTGGTAGTTCTCGGCGCTGCGCCGGCAGCTTTTGCAGAGGGCGAGGGAGACGAGGTCAGCGAGAGTGAACTGCAGGAAGCTCGGGACTTGATCGCGGAGGTCGACAGCGATCTGGCGGCCCAGGGGACCTCTGTGAGAGAGCAGCTAGCGCTCCTTGAGGAGGAGACCGGGGAAACGTTCATTGCGGGTGTTCAGGCTCGGGGTGGGAAGGTTTCTGAGGAAGATCTCCTTCGGGCCGCCGTGGCCTCGATCGCGGCATCCTTCACCGCCCTCAACTTTAAGCTGGCAGCCGAGCTTCTGATTCGCTCGACCAAGAAAGATGGGGGCATCTACTTTCCAAAGTTCGGAACTCGCGCTAGCAGTAGTCCGGTGATCTCTAAGATCAAGAAGGGTGCGCCGCTGGCTGGCTCTTCGGCATTCAAGAAGACAAGTGGTGGTTCGTATTCGGCGGATCTTTACTATGCCATCCACAAGTTCAACTTCTCGAAGACTGGGGTGAATAACCCCAAGGTCACGGTGACGGACGTGTACGACTTCGCGACCGAGAAGTACCAGGGAATTCAGGGGAAGGCCGTAGCGACGATGGCCCTTGCACAGAAGAAGGGAGTCGTGAAGAAGTACACACTGAGGATCACCGTGTGATCACCTGAAGAGGTGGGCCCGACTTCGGGCCCACCTCTTTTGCGTCAGAAGATCTCTTCGAATACGTAGAAGTTGCCATCCATGGGATTAAAGCAGGAGACTATATAGTTCTGATCGCGTTCTTCAGGCTCACGGCACTTGAGTGACTCGAAAAACACCTCGTCAAGTTCCGCTCCAGAACTCTGGGAAATCGATTGTGGAGAAGTTTCTCCGCGCGCCCCCTCGGAAGAATCGAGGGTGTATTCTGACTCACTCCAATATCCGGATCGATCAGACTCCTCCATGGATATTACGTAGACGTCTTCTCGTCCGCCCTGGAAGTCCGAGTCTGTGCTGTAGTATTCTACAGTTTCGGCGCTCTCGGGAGCCTCTATATCCCAGTTTGATTCAATAAAAGAAGTATCGCCTTCTGGCTCCGTTGAGTCCGACGAAGAGCAGGAAACTAGAGCCCCGAGAGAGGCGCCAATAATAGCCATTCTGACGAGCCGCTTAGAACACTCTCGGATCATGGTTAGCCCTCCCCTGGATGGTTGCCTTGTGTTAGTGATGGATTTCTTCGGATGGTCCCGCCGCAGGGCCACTTCGCTTGGCCGCCCTCGCCCTCGCCCTGGTGGCTCGGAGGCGGTACGTGCCAACGACCGCACCGAAGTTTAGT
>NZ_JBQSYW010000012.1:0-132578 GCF_052379725.1 Brachybacterium sp. 107
GGGCCGGGGCGGTGTATTGGGTCGGGGCGCGCTTCTTTCCCTCCGGAGCCCGGTACAGCGTCGAACGTCTCATCGACAGACCACTGACCTTTGTGCTCCGGGCCGATAGACTCACCGAGGCCCTGGAGCGGGCCGCACAGCGGTGCGGTCAGGCGCTGCACGGTCCCCGACCCGCCGCGCAACCTGAAACGAGCCCTCGCGTATGACTCTCCGCCTCCGCAACGACCTGCGAAACGTCGCCATCGTCGCCCACGTCGACCACGGCAAGACCACGCTCGTCGACGCCATGCTGACCCAGGGTGGCGCGTTCAGCGACCACGACAAGCACGACGAGCGGGCGATGGACTCGGGCGAGCTGGAGCGCGAGAAGGGCATCACCATCCTCGCGAAGAACACGGCGATCCGCTATGTCGGCCCGTCGGCCGCAGAGATCGGCGAGCCAGATGGCATCACCATCAACGTCATCGACACCCCGGGGCACGCCGACTTCGGCGGCGAGGTCGAGCGCGGCCTGTCCATGGTCGACGGCGTCGTGCTGCTCGTGGACTCCTCCGAGGGCCCGCTGCCCCAGACCCGCTTCGTGCTGCGCAAGGCGCTGGCCGCGAAGCTCCCCGTGATCCTCGTGGTCAACAAGGTCGACCGCCCCGATGCCCGCATCGAAGAGGTCGTCGGCGAGGCCACCGACCTGCTGCTGGGCCTGGCCTCCGACCTCGCCGAGGAGATGCCCGACATCGACCTCGACGCCGTCCTCGACGTTCCCGTCGTCTACGCCTCCGGCAAGGCCGGTCGCGCGTCGACCGTCCAGCCCGCCGACGGCACCCTCCCCGAGGAGGAGACCGTCGAGCCGCTGTTCAAGACGATCCTCGAGTCGATCCCCGCCCCGAGCTACGACGACGAGATGCCGCTGCAGGCGCACGTCACCAACCTCGACGCCTCGCCCTTCCTGGGCCGTCTCGCGCTGCTGCGCATCAAGAACGGCGAGCTGGCCAAGGGTCAGCAGGTTGCCTGGTGCACGCAGGACGGGACCACCAAGCAGGTCAAGATCACCGAGCTGCTCGAGACCAAGGGCCTGACCCGGGTGCCGATGACCGATGTGGCCCGTCCGGGCGACATCGTCGCCGTGGCCGGCATCCCCGAGATCATGATCGGTGAGACCCTCGCCGACCTCTCGGATCCGCGCCCGCTGCCGCTGATCACCATCGACGATCCCGCGATCTCGATGACGATCGGCATCAACACCTCCCCGCTGGCCGGCAAGAACGGCAAGGGCCACAAGCTCACCGCCCGCCAGGTCAAGGACCGTCTGGACTCCGAGCTGGTCGGCAACGTCTCCCTGAAGGTGCTCCCGACCGAGCGTCCCGACGCCTGGGAAGTGCAGGGCCGCGGCGAGCTCGCCCTGTCGATCCTGGTCGAGCAGATGCGTCGTGAGGGCTTCGAGCTCACCGTCGGCAAGCCGAAGGTGCTCACCCGCGACATCGACGGCCACAAGCACGAGCCGGTCGAGCGCATGACGGTCGACGTGCCCGAGGAGTATCTCGGCACCGTCACCCAGCTGATGGCATCGCGCAAGGGCCGCATGGAGACCATGAGCAACCACGGCTCCGGCTGGGTGCGCATGGAGTTCACCGTCCCCTCGCGCGGCCTGATCGGCTTCCGCACCCGGTTCATGACCGAGACCCGCGGCAACGGCATCGCCTCGTCCTACGCCGACGGTTTCGAGCCGTGGATGGGGAACATCGAGTTCCGCGCCACGGGCTCGCTGGTCGCCGACCGCGCCGGCACCGTCACCCCCTTCGCGATGATCAACCTCCAGGAGCGCGGCTCGTTCTTCGTCGAGCCCACCTCCGAGGTGTACGCGGGCCAGATCGTCGGCGAGAACTCGCGCAACGAGGACATGGACGTGAACATCACGAAGGAGAAGAAGCTGACGAACATGCGTGCAGCATCGTCGGACTCCTTCGAGAACCTCGTGCCGCCGCGCCGCCTCACGCTCGAGGAGTCCCTCGAGTTCACCAATGACGACGAGTGCGTCGAGGTCACCCCTGAGGTCATCCGGATCCGCAAGGTCCTCCTCGACGCCAACGAGCGCAACCGCGCCCGGTCGAAGGCCAAGTCCGGGAAGTGATCCCGTGACGGACGCGAGTCCTCGGCCGACGAGGCCCACGACGGTCGACACGACCTCCATCCCCGCCCGGATCCTCCAGGTGGTGATGGGGGTCGTGCTGACGGTGATCTCGGTGCTGCTGATGATCACGACGCATCGGCTGCAGCTGGATGTGCTCGGCCTGACGCTCCCGGCCGGGCTGCTCTTCGGCGCCCTGTTCCAGATCGTCGCCTGCGTGTTCCTCTACGCGGCGACCGGGGCTCGGCTGCCGCTGCTGGTGCTCGGCGGACTGTGGGGGCTCCTCGCGGCGCCGTTCCTGGGCAACGGCGCCGGCGGAGGCGTGCTGATGCCGGCCGTCATCGGCGACCAGCCGCAGTATTCCGGATGGATCGTGCAGGGTCTCGGAATCGCCATCCCGTTCCTCGTACTGCTGGTCATCACGCTGCGGCGACGTCGGCGCTCATGAGCACGCCCCGGCGTCACGACTGGGCGACGATCCCGAACCTCGTCACCCTCGTGCGGTTCGTGCTGCTGGCGCCAGTGTGCGCGCTGCTGCTGCAGGGCCCGGACACCCTCACCGTGGTGCTGCTCCTGGCCTGGGCGTCGACCGACTGGATCGATGGGATGCTGGCTCGCGCGCTCGACCAGACCAGCCGCACGGGCGAGATCATCGACCCGATCGCGGACCGGCTGGGGCTCGCCGCCATCACGGCCACCCTGGCGGTCGCGGGGCTCCTGCCCTGGTCGGCGCTGATCATCATCGTCGTCGCCGATGTCGCGATGGTGCTCCTCGCCACGCGCGCGGCGCTGGGCGGCAGGCTCGGAGTGTCCCGGATCGGGAAGGTGCGCACGTTCGCGCTGATGGCCTCGGTGTTCCTGCTGGTGGTCGCGGCGGCCTGGGCGCCGGACCTGCTCGGCGCGGTGCAGGTGCTGCTGTGGATCTCGGTGGTGCTGCACGTGCTCTCCGCCGTCGACTACATCCTCAGGGCGACCCGGGCCCGGGCTCAGGAGCTGCCCGAGGGCGGCGCACCGGCGGGGGAGGAACCTCCTTCGCGGCGATGACCAGGGCCCGCGGGATCCGCATCGCGCCGCGCCGTGTCATCACCTCGATGGTCCCCTCGTCGGCCTCCAGGATCGTGCCCAGGGCATCACTCATCGACTCCCCGTGCGGGGAAGCCTCCCGGTCGATCGCGTAGCGCAGCACCACCCGCGTCCCGGGCCGGAGGAACGGTGCCCAGCCGGCGCGCACCCGAGGATCCTGCGGGAGATGGTCCCGGGGGTCGTCAGAGGGATCGCCGTGGTGCTCGTCGTGCCTGGTCATCCCACGAGGCTAGCGCGCACGAGGTGTTCGTCGTGTCACGTCCGCCATCGGGGGCCTCGATCGGACGGACCGGGCAGGCCCGGGATGACAGAATGGGGACGTCTCCCTGCCGGAAGGATGCTGCCCATGACCTACGTCATCGCCCTGCCCTGCGTCGACGTGAAGGACCGTGCCTGCGTCGACGAGTGCCCCGTGGACTGCATCTACGAGGGCAATCGCATGCTGTACATCCAGCCCGACGAGTGCGTGGACTGCGGAGCGTGCGAGCCCGTGTGTCCCGTCGAGGCGATCTTCTACGAGGACGACACCCCGGACCAGTGGGCCGACTACTACAACGCCAACGTCGACTTCTTCGACGACCTCGGTGCTCCCGGCGGCGCCGCGAAGATGGGCGTGATCGACAAGGATCACCCGCTCATCGAGGCCCTGCCGCCGCAGACCAATCCGCTGGCCTGATCCATGACCGACATGCCCCGGCCCTCTGATCTGGCAGCGTCCTCTGATCTGGCCGCTCCCTCTGACCTGGCCGCGTCCTCTGACCTGGCTCCTCAGGCTGCCGACGGCGCCACCCGTCGTGGCCTCGCGGCACGGCTCCCTGCCTTCCCCTGGGATGCGCTGGCCGACGCGAAGCGGCGAGCGTCGGCCCATCCGGAGGGCCTCGTCGATCTCTCCGTGGGCACCCCGGTGGATCCCACCCCGGCGTCCGTGCAGCAGGCGCTCGCCGCCGCCGCGGACAGCTCCGGATACCCGACCACGATCGGCACCCCGGCCCTCCGTGAGGCCCTCGTGGACTTCGTGCGCCGCCACCGTGCCGCTCCCGAGCACCTCGGAGTCGACGGCGTGCTGCCCACCGTCGGCTCCAAGGAGCTCGTCGCGCACCTTCCCTTCCAGCTCGGCATCGGTGCAGGAGACGTCGTCGCGTTCCCGCACATCGCCTACCCGACGTACGACATCGGCGCACGGTTCGTCGGCGCCGAGCCGCTGGCGATCGACATGGCGGAGCTCGCGGCGCGCGGCGATGCGGCGCTGCCCGAATCGGCCGATGCGGAACGCATCCGTCTGCTCTGGCTGAACTCCCCGTCGAACCCGACCGGGGAGGTCCTCACGGCGCAGCAGCTGGCGGCGATCCTCAGCTGGGCCCGCGGCCACGGCATCGTCGTGGCCTCCGACGAGTGCTACGCCCTGCTGCCATGGACGGTCGACGAGGTCCCCTCGGTGCTGGATCCGCGCGTGAACGGCGGTGACCTCGACGGGGTGCTGTGCGTGTACTCGCTGTCCAAGCAGTCCAACCTGGCGGGTTACCGTGCGGCGTTCGTCGCCGGTGACCCCGCATTGGTCGGGGAGCTGGTGGCCGTGCGCAAGCAGGCCGGCATGATGCTCCCCGGGCCGATGCAGGCGGCGATGACGGTCGCCCTCGGCGATGACGGCGCCGTGGCCGCGCAGCGCGAGATCTATCGCTCGCGCCGCGCGATCCTCGAGCCCGCGCTGCGGGCCGCCGGAGGCACGATCCACGGCTCCCAGGCCGGCCTGTACCTGTGGACGACCTTCGGTGAGGACTCGATGACCAGCGTCGAACGTCTCGCTGACCTCGGGGTCCTCGTGGCCCCGGGGATGTTCTATGGTGAGGGGGGCGCGAACTCCGTCCGCGTCGCCCTGACCGCGACCGACGAGCGGATCACCGCCGCCGCCCGGCGCCTCGCGCGCCTCTGAACCCTGCGCCCCGAGCGCACCCACCGATCCGATACTGCACAACGGAGAGCCCATGGATCACGCGAACCCCTCTGCCCAGCTCACGCACGGGGAGAAGTCCCTCGAGCTGCCGATCGTCCCTGCTGTCGAGGGGAACTCGGGCATCTCGATCGGCCCGCTGCGCAAGGAGACCGGCGAGGTCACCTACGATCCCGGCTTCATGAACACCGCGAACGCCAAGTCGGCGATCACCTTCATCGACGGCGACGAGGGCATCCTGCGCTACCGCGGGTACCCGATCGAGCAGCTCGCGGAGAAGTCCTCCTTCCTCGAGGTCTCTTACCTGCTCATCAACGGTGAGCTGCCCACCAACGGCCAGCTCGACAACTTCGAGGCGCAGGTCGAGCGTCGCACGCTGCTGGACGAGCGCTTCAAGCGCATGTTCGACGGCTACCCGCGCGACGCCCACCCGATGGCCGTGCTGCAGGCGGGCACCTCGGCGCTGTCGACCTTCTACCAGGACTCGCTGGACCCCTTCGACGAGGAGCAGGTGCGGCTGTCCTCCGTGCGGCTGCTCGCGAAGCTGCCCACGATGGCCGCCTATGCGCACCGCATCGCCCAGGGCCATGCGCTGCTGTACCCGGACAACCGGCTCTCGTTGATCGAGAACTTCCTGCGCCTGACCTTCGGCTTCCCTGTCGAGGACTACATCGCCGACCCGGTCGTGGTCCGCGCGATGGAGCAGCTGCTGATCCTCCACGCCGACCACGAGCAGAACTGCTCGACCTCGGCAGTGCGCCTCGTGGGCTCCTCGCAGGCGAACCTGTTCACCTCGATCGCCGCCGGCATCGGCGCGCTCTCGGGCCCTGCCCACGGCGGTGCCAACGCCGCGGTGATGGACATGCTCGACCAGATCCAGGCCGAGAACATGGACCCGCGCGACTTCATGGAGAAGGTGAAGAACAAGGAGGACGGGATCCGGCTCATGGGCTTCGGCCACCGGGTCTACAAGAACTACGATCCGCGTGCCCGCATCGTGAAGAAGATCGCCGATCAGGTGCTCGAACGCCTCGGTGTCCACGACGAGCGCCTCGAGCTCGCGATGAAGCTCGAGGAGATCGCCCTGCAGGACGACTACTTCGTGGAGCGCAAGCTCTACCCGAACGTCGACTTCTACACGGGCCTGATCTACAAGGCGATCGGCTTCCCGACGGAGATGTTCACCGTCCTGTTCGCGATCGGTCGCCTGCCCGGCTGGATCGCCCAGTGGCAGGAGATGGTCCACGATCCCGAGACCAAGATCGGGCGGCCGCGCCAGATCTACACCGGTCACGCCGAGCGGACCTACGTGCCCATGACGGGGCGCACCGGCACCAGCGAGCTGCGCCTCGCGGGGCTCAAGGCGGATCTCGACGGCCGCGACTGATCCCTGCACGACCCGCGCCGGAGCGCGCACGACGACCCTGACTTCGGCCCCTCGCGCGGGGCGTCGAGGTCAGGGACTCGTCGTCGGTGCTGACGGTGCTGGCTGTCCTGACTGTGCCGGCTGTGCTGATCAGCCGTTCAGCGTGGCGCGCAGCTCTCCGGCCCGGTTCGAGGTGATCGCGTCGACCCCGAGAGCGGCGAGCTCGCGCGCCCGAGAGATGTCGTCGACCGTCCAGCAGGTCACGGCGAGGCCCTGAGCCCGGGCGAGCACGATCGATGCCGCGTCCACGAGCTCGTGCGACGGATTCCAGGAGCTCGGCCGCAGCTGCTCGACGAGCTCATCGGGGAGCGGGTCGAGGGTATTCCACGTCAGCCGGATCTCAGCGCCCTGGTCCGCGGCCCGCACCGCCTGCATCGCGGTCTCCTCGCCGCAGAACGCGACGTCGGCCCCGGCCTCGCGCACCACATGCACGGCCGCGCGCGCGAGATCGGAGACGGGGTCGTCGTCGGGGATGTCCAGCAGCAGCCGCACCGGAGCGGCGGCCAGGGCGTCGCGGAGCAGCGGGATCCCCTCGGGCAGCTCCGAGGTGCGCTGCTCCCGCACCGGACGGTCGATCCCCCACAGGCGGGCGGTGGTCGCATCGTGCAGCAGCACGCAGTCCCCGTCGGCCGTGAGCCGGAGGTCGACCTCGACCATCTCCGCGCCGTCGCGATGGGCACGCCGGATCGCGGCGAGGGTGTTCTCGACCTCGTGGATCGGGTCACCGCGGTGGGCGACGATCTGCGGGGCGGGCTGCGGGACGGGCAGGGGGTCGCTCATGGGGGAGAGGCTACGCGGGAACCCCGTGCTGTCGGGACCCCGTGCTGTCGGGACCCCGTGCTCTCGGGATCTCGCGCTGCCTGGACCTCGCACCGCCAGGACCTCTCGCCGCGAGGGAGCCGGCGTCGGCCCGACGGCGGTCAGGACCCGCTGACGAGCACCACGATCTGGTCCGGGTCGCCGCCGTCGACGGCTGACCAGGTCGCCGCCTCCTCGCCGCGCAGCGACCGGTCCCAGGTGCGTCCCTGGTAGGACACCTGGACCACGCCGTCGTCCGCCGCACGGGCGACTGCCCAGTTGGCCATCGCCCAGCCGATGGTCGTGTCCCCATCGGTGCTGATCACCAGTGCCGTGGCGCCCGCGGTCTCCGGCACCTGCGGCGCGGAGGACGAGGCTCCGGACAGCGCGGAGGTGAGCCTGCCCGCCTCGCTCAGGCGGGGGAACTGCCGGGACAGCTCGGCGCGCAGCTGCTCGGGGGAGACGGTGGAGCCGACGTCGTCCAGGGTGCACACGAGGTTGGCCCCCGACTGGCCCGTCAGGGCCGAGGCGTACAGCCGCCCTTCGGTCTCGTGATCGCGGTACGCCTCGGGGTATCCCGAGCGCTGGACCCGCTGGGCGACGTCGTTGATGTCGGCGCTCGCGTAGCCGTCGACCGTCTCCAGCACGTCGTAGAAGGCGTTCGTGGAGTACATCGGGTCCAGGATCTGCTCCTGGGTGCCCCAGCCCTGCGAGGGGCGCTGCTGGAACAGGCCGATCGAATCGCGGTCACCGTGCTCGATGTTGCGCAGCTGCGATTCCTGGAACGCGGTCGCCAGGGCGATCGAGGCGGCGCGCGGCGGCAGACCGCGGTCCACGGCCACGGCGCTGATCAGCGCGGCATTCGCCGTCTGCTCGGTCGAGTAGCGGTGCGAGGTGCCCAGCCCGCTCGCCGTGCAGGTCCCGGTGTGCGCGGGGGAGCCGTAGCGCTGCAGAGCGAGGTACGAGCCGCCGGCGATCCCGGCGAACAGCAGAACCATCACCAAGGGGATCACGAGATGGCGGGTGAACGAGCCCTGCCGGCCCGTGCGTCGCGCCATCTCGTGCTCCCTCGTCCGATCAGTTCGCGTGCAGGGCGGCGTTGAGCTCGACGGTCTGACCCTCGCGGGCCACCGCCTGCACGGCGCCGGTCAGGGAGTTGCGACGGAACAGCAGGTTCGGGACCCCGGAGAGGTCACGGGCCTTGACGATGTGCAGCTCGCTGGTGCTGGTGCTGGTGCCCTGCTGGCTCTGTTGCTTCTTCTCGCCGACGACCTCGACCTTCGTGCCGGCGGTGAGGTACAGACCCGCCTCGACCACGCTGTCGTCACCGAGCGCGATGCCGATGCCGGCCTCGGCGCCCACGAGGGCGCGCTTGCCGATGCGCACGCGCTCGGTGCCGCCGCCGGAGAGGGTGCCCATGGTGGAGGCGCCGCCGCCCACGTCGGACCCGTCCTCGACGATGACGCCCTGGGAGATGCGGCCCTCGACCATCGAGGTGCCCAGCGTGCCGGCGTTGAAGTTCACGAAGCCCTCGTGCATCACGGTGGTGCCCTCGGCGAGGTGGGCGCCCAGGCGCACCCGGTCCGCATCGCCGATGCGCACCCCGGAGGGGAGGACGTAGTCGACCATGCGCGGGAACTTGTCGACGCTGAGCACGGTGGGGGTGCGGCCGGCGGCGATCAGGCGCAGACGGGTCTGCTCGAAGCCGGCCACGGCGCACGGGCCCTCGGAGGTCCACACGACGTTGGTGAGCTTCCCGAAGAGCCCGTCGAGGTTCTGGGCGTTGGGCTGCACGAGACGATGGGAGAGCAGGTGCAGGCGCAGGTAGGCATCGGAGGCGTCCTCCGGGGCGGAGGCGAGGTCGATCGCGCGCACCACGACCTCCTGGGTGGTGGCGCGCACGTCGTCGGCGCGGGCGGCGGCGGCCAGCTGCGCGTGGAGCGGCTCGGACTCCGGGGCGACGGGGGCCTCGCCGAGCTGCGGGGCGGGGTACCAGGTGTCCAGCGTGGAGCCGTCGGCGGCGAGTGTTGCCAGGCCGATGCCCCAGGCGTGGGTGGCGGGAGAGGGCGTCGTCGTGGTCATGGGGTCAGTTTACGAAGCACGAGCTGGGGAATACCCGTTCTGCCCTACGGTCAGCGGGGAACAGCACATACTGGCGCGGCCCGGAGTCGTTGACGTGACAGCCGTCCGGTATCGGTCAGATCAGCCCGAACCGCGACCTGGCGTCGGGCTTTGCCGCACTGGCAGCTCGGCGATCGAGGCCCACGCCGACCGCATCCAGTCGAAGACAGCCAGGGTCGTTGCTTCTGAAGCCTGGGCGTACGCGAGGATCCCCAGGTCTGCGGCGAGGTCGGCTGCGCGAGCAGCACCACGACGTCCCACACGTTGTGTTGTCTCGAGACGCAGCGGCTGAGCAAGGGCCTGCAACTGCTCCTGAGACGCGCGCCCGGTGGACGTCGAGGCGTGGTCGTGCCGGTCTACTGTTCTCGACATGACGACCACCGCTCCAGCGCCGGAGCCCCTGCGCCGCAATGCCGAGTACCGCCGCTGGCTGGTCGGAGACATCTGCCTCGAGCTGGGCACGGGCATCGGCACCTTCGCCTTCCCACTGGTGACTCTCGTGGTGACCGGTTCGCTCGCGGCGACCGGCCTGGTCGGCATGATCCAGGGGATCGGCGGCTTGATGGGGATGATCCCCGGTGGCTTGCTGGCCGATCGCTTCGGGAGGCGCAGGCTGCGGCTCCTCGCAGGGTCCACCGGGGCGATCCTGCAGGCCCTCCTGATCGTGGTGCTCCTGGCGGGGTGGGGGAGTGCGGCGGTGCTCGCGGTGATCGCGTTCCTCGACCGTTTCCGGGCGGCTCTGCTCGGTGCCGCATCCGACGCGATGCTCAAGCAGATCGTCCGGCCGTCCCAGCTGGCGCGCGCCGCCGCCGTCAACGAGGGGCGCGATGCCGCGGTGGAGATGGCCGCCGGACCGCTCGGCGGCACCCTCGTGGGCCTCTCCGTGGTGTTCCCTCCGCTCGCGCAGCTGCTGGGCAACCTCGGCTCCGTGCTCGCGACCTGGCGGATGCGCGGCCGCTACCTCCCGCGGGCCGAGGATTCCGCGCCCACCAGGGTCCGGGACGATCTGCGCGAGGCCGTGGCCTGGACGCTCTCTCAGCGGGTGCGCATCCAGCTCCTCGCGGTCGCCACCTTGGTGAACCTCGGCTCGAACGGACTTCTGCTGACGGTGCTGCTGCACCTCACGGCGAGCGGCGTTCCCACGGGCCGCATCGGTCTTCTGAACACGGTGTTCGCGACCTCGATCCTGCTCGGCGCCTTCCTCGCGCCGCGACTGGTGGATCGGGTGTCCACCGGCCTGCTGATCATGGTGCCGATGCTGTTGATGACCGTGGCAGGGGTGTTCGTCCCCTTCGCGTCGGGGATGGTCGCGATCGCCGCGGCCTATGCCGTGATGGGGATCGGTCTCGCTCCGCTGAACGCCGGCGCCCAGGGCTTCTTCATGCACATCACCCCGGTCTCCATGCAGGGACGGATCGGTGCGCTGATGGGGATGGTCGCGATGGGGCTCATGCCGCTCGCCCCGGCTCTCGCCGGGTGGGGGCTCGAGCTGGCCGGTCCACGTCCCACCATGCTTCTCTTCGCCGTCATCATCGGGCTCGGTGCCCTCGTGGTGTTCGTCGGGAAGGACCTGCGCCGCGTCCCGGTCGCCTCACGATGGGAGTCCTATGCCCGTGAGCAGGGGCTGGCCGCGGAGGACCGAGAGCCTGCGGAGGACTGAGAGCCGGCGGAGGACTGGGAGCCTGCGGAGGACTGGGGGCTCGCGGAGGATCGGGCCCCAGTGCCGGGTGCGGGGACTGCTCGGTGGGGGCGGGGGCTCAGGACTCCGCGAGCCCGGTGTCGTCGAGCAGGTCCGGGTCCTGCTCTGCGTCCAGCTCCGCGCCCTGGGCGCCGAACCACTCCGCGGCGCGGGCCCGGCGCACGATCTGCTCGAGCCGTCGGCCGCGCAGCTGCACCGCGATCACGGCCAGGAGCAGGGCGAGCACCCCGCCGCCCAGCAGCCACAGGGCGAGCGTGGTGGCGTCGGAGTCGGCGTCGCTGAGCAGCGTGATCAGGAGGATGGCGGCGCCCACGCAGATCGCGATGATCCCGCTCGCGACGAGGACGGCGGGGCCCACCCCGCGCAGGAGGGCGGGTCCCACGGAGCCGCCCTGCAGCGGTCGGCGCAGCGGGAGGCCGCGACCCAGCTGACCGGGCCGGGAGACCGCCCAGTCCAGCAGCAGGCTGTCACGCCGGCGGGTCGCGACAGCGCCCACTACGGCCGCCGCGATCAGACACAGCACGGTGCCCACGAGGAGCGGGACGAGGCCGGCGGGCAGGGCGTCACGGCTCATTCCGGCGCCGTACTCGGTGCGCAGAGCCGCGACCGCGAAGAAGGCCAGGGCGCCGAGCACCAGGAGCGTCTCGAGGATCCGCAGGGGGAGCTGCCGTGCGGTGCGCTCCGCTCGGGATGCGGAGTCCAGCTCGTCGGCGTGCGGATCGGCGCCCTCCTCGAGCACCACCCGGCGCTCATCGGCCAGATGTTCCACGAAGTCCTCGCCCCGCCCCTCGGCGCGCAGGGAGGGCGCGTACCGGGCACGCTGGGTCGTGGTCAGCCATGCCGTCATGACGATCGCATCGGCCCGCGCACGCTCCGTGGGCAGCTGGCTCGAGCTCGCGATCGCCCGGATCCGTGCAGCGTGCTTGCCGCCGAACGGGCCCGCGGGAACGGCAGGAGCACCGTGCTGGAGGTGCTTCGGCGGCGGCAGCGGGATGTTCGTCATGCCACATATTCTCCCAGACAGGGACCGTCCAGGAGCGGATCTGCTCGCGCCATACTGGTCCGATGACCGCCGCCACCGACCCCGCCCGCACCGTCGCCGTGATCGGTGCCGGTCCGCGGGGGACAGCGATCATCGAGCGCCTGGTCGCGGCCTCCCATCGGGAGGACTGGCACGGAGGGCTCACCGTGCACCTCATCGATCCCTACGTCGGCCGCGGCGGCGCCGTCTGGCGGCACGACCAGCCCGACGTGCTGCTGATGAACACCACCACCTGCCAGACCACGATGTATCCCGATGCCTCCTGCCACCCGCTGGTGCCCGCGCCGCGCACCGAGACCCTGGCCGATCATCTCGCCGCGGAGGGCCTCGGCCCGAGCGACTTCGCCTCCCGCGCGGCCCACGGCCGCTATCTCGCCCACGTGCTGGCGACCGCCGAGGCCGATGCCGACCCTGCTCGCCTGCGGATCGTGCATCACGCCGCCGTGGCCGTCGACGTCACCGGACCGGCCGACGGGATCCAGCGGGTGCGGCTGGACGACGGGCGTGTGCTGCGCGCCGACGCCGTCGCGCTCGCCCTGGGCCACCTGCCCACCGCGCTGGGGCCCCGCTCCCAGCAGCTCGCGGATGCCGCCGAGCGCCACGGCCTGGTGCACCTCGCGCCCGCCAACCCCCTGGACGTGGACTACGCCGCTCTGCTGGGCCGGGAGACGGTCGCCGTGCAGGGGATGGGACTGAACTTCTACGACGCGGTCGGCATGCTCACCGCCGTCGCCGGCGGCCGGTTCGTCCGCGATGACACGACCCCGTCGGGCCTGCGCTACCTCCCCGGCGGCCAGGAGCCGGTGCTGATCGTCGGCTCGCGCTCCGGCATGGTCTACCGGCCCAAGCCCGACCTCGGGGCGGAGGTGCCCGCGCCCTACACGCCGCAGATCCTCACCGGTGAGCGGGTGCTCGAGATTGCGGTGCGCTCCGCCGGCGTGGACCACGAACGCGACGTCATGCCGCTCATGCTCGCCGAGCTGCGGCGCGCGCTGGACGAGGCGGGCCACAGCGAGCTCGCCACCGACGACGCCCTGCTGCACCTGCTGTTCCCCTTCGGCCGGCGCGGCGGGGGCAGCGCCGATCCGCACCGGCACACGCGCGACGTGCTGCGGCGGGCCCTGGACGATGCGACGCGGCCGGACCCTGCCTGGCTGCTCGTGTATCGGGTGCTGATCGCCCTGCGCGTTCAGGTCAACCGCCTGGTCGACCTCGGCGCCTACACCACGGAATCGGTGCGCGGCGACATCGACAAGCACCTGCGCAACGCCTTCGCCTCCTGGGCGTCGGGACCGCCGGTGCTGCGAGCCCGGCAGGTGCTCGCGCTCGAGGAGGCCGGGCTGGTCCGGTTCGCCGGCCCGCGGATGCACCTGGACATCGATGACGAGGCGGGGCGCTTCGTGGTGCGCTCGGCCGACGGGGAGACCACGCTGTGCGACGGCGTGCTCGAGGCCCATCTGCCGCCGGTGGACCTGCCCGCCTATCGCAGCCCGCTCCTCGGCGCCTGGCGCGAGCGCGGCGAGGTCCAGAAGGACTCCTGGGCCTCCCGCGGCAGTCGGCGCCGGATGCTCACCGGGTCGATCGCGGTAGACGGCCTGTACGCGCCCGTCGGCCTCGACGACACCGTCTACGAGCGTCGGCTCCTGGTGGGCGTGCCCGTGAGCACCGCGCAGCCCGGCTCGGCGATCAGCGCGGAGCCGGGAACGTCCGCCCAGCTCCTGCGCCATGCCGAGGTGGTCGCCCTGCGGCTGGCTCGCGCCGGAGGGGCGCTGGGCACGGACTGAGCCCCACCTTCCCGAAGCCCGCGCTCGCGAGACCCGCGACCGGTGGGGCACACCCGGAGGGGTGCGACGGAGGGATGCAACCGGAGGGGCGCAACGGGAGGGGCACAATGGCCGCATGCACAACAGCGTCGCCCCTGCCCTGGATCCCCACGCCGACATCGTCGAGCTCACCGCCGCGATCGTCGACATCGAATCCGTCTCCGGGAACGAGGGGGCGCTCGCCGACGCGGTCGAGGCCGCGCTGCGCGAGCACGCGGACCACCTCGAGGTGATCCGCGACGGCGACACCGTCATCGCCCGCACCGATCGCGGCCTCGAGCGCCGCGTGCTGCTGGCCGGTCACCTGGACACCGTCCCCGTCGCCGACAACCTCCCCTCCTCCCGCCGCACCCGCGACGGCCGCGAGGAGCTCGTGGGGCGCGGGACGTGCGACATGAAGGGCGGCGACGCGGTGTTCCTCAAGCTCGCCGTCGAGGCCGACGCCGCTCCGGTGGACCTCACCTGGATCTTCTACGATCACGAGGAGGTCGCTGCGGCGGACAACTCCCTGACCCGCATCGCCGCCGAGCATCCCGAGCATCTCGAGGCGGACTTCGCGATCCTCGGCGAGCCCACCTCGGCGGGCGTCGAGGGCGGCTGCAAGGGCACCATGAAGCTCGAGGTCACCGCCGGTGGGACCGCCGCGCATTCGGCGCGGGACTGGGTGGGGGACAACGCGATCCACCACCTCGCCCCCGTGCTCGAGCGGCTCGCGGCCTACGAGGCGCGCCGCGCCGTGATCGACGGCCTCGAGTACCGCGAGTGCCTCAACGCCGTCGCGATCTCCGGGGGCATCGCCGGGAACGTCATCCCCGATCTCGCCCGCATGACCCTGAATTACCGCTTCGCCCCGGACACCACCCCGGAGCAGGCCGAGGCGCATGTGCGCGAGGTGCTCACCGGACTCGACCTCGACATCGTGGTCACCGACTCCGCCGCGGGCGCCCTGCCCGGCCTCGGCGACGACGCGGCCCGCGACTTCCTCGCCGCCCTCGGCGACGTGCCCGTCTCCGCCAAGCAGGGCTGGACCGACGTGGCCCGCTTCTCGGCGCTCGGCACCCCCGCGGTGAACTTCGGTCCCGGCGACCCGCTGCTCGCCCACACCGATGACGAGCACGTGCCGCTCGAGGACCTCCGGGTGGCGCTCGCCGCGCTGCGTCGGTGGCTGGGTGTGCCCGCACGGTGAGCGAGCGCCCCGCCGACTCCGGTCTGCGGCGCAGCATCAGCTTGCCGCAGCTGCTCGCCTACGGCCTCGTGTTCATCGGCCCGGCGGCCGCCGTGGGGGTCTGGGGCACGCTGGACGCGAAGTCCGGCGGCGTGGTGCCGGTGGTCTAT
Organism: Brachybacterium sp. 107; assembly: GCF_052379725.1. NCBI lineage: Bacteria > Bacillati > Actinomycetota > Actinomycetes > Micrococcales > Dermabacteraceae > Brachybacterium > Brachybacterium sp. 107. Next base: position 15,398 of record NZ_JBQSYW010000012.1, read on the forward strand.
CTGGTCGCCACGCTCGTGATGGCCCTGACCGCCTCGAGCTACGCGCTGATGTCCGCCGCGGTGCCGCGTGCCGGCAGCGTCTTCGCCTACGCCTCCGAGGGCATCAGCCGCTCTGTGGGGCATATGGGCGGCTGGATGATGCTCCTGGACTACCTGCTGATCCCGTCGGTCGCCTATCTCTTCAGCGGCATCGCCCTGCACTCGCTGTTCCCGCAGATCCCGGTCTGGGTGCTGGTGCTGGTCGCGGTCGTCGTCTCCACGGGACTCAACCTCGCCGGGGTCACCGTCACCGCGTGGGTCTCGACCGTGGTCGTGCTGGTGGAGGTGGTCGTGCTCGCTGCGGTCGTCGTCGCCGGGACAGTGGTGCTCGCGACCAGCGGGCCGGTGCGCGGCTGGCTGGATCCCTTCACCGGGGGAACGGCCGGGCTCGATCCGCGGCTCGTGCTCGGCGCCGTGAGCGTCGCCGTGCTGTCCTACCTCGGCTTCGACGCCCTCGCGACCTTCGCGGAGGAGACCCGCGGACGGGTCTCGATCGTGGGCCGGGCGACGCTGATCTGCCTGATCGTCGCCGGTTCGCTGTTCATGATCCAGACCTACCTCGGCGCCCTGCTCTCCCCGGTGACCACGGCCGAGCTGCAGGCCGACCCCTCCCTCCAGGGCGATGCCTACTACGCGATGGTCGACTCCTCGATCTCCCCGCTGCTGCACTGGCTGCTCGCGCTCGCGAAGGCGATCGGCGCGATCTTCAGCGCCCTCGTGGGCCAGGCGGCCGCGAGCCGCATCATCTGGGACATGGGCCGCTCCGGGTCCCTCCCGTCCATCTTCTCCCGGGTCTCGGCCCGCACCGGGGTGCCGATCGTCGGCCTGCTCGTGGCCGCCACCGGCAACGTCCTGATCGCCGTGTGGGCCGCGAGCCGGGGCGACGGGCTGGACATCGTGTCCTCGATGGTCGACGTCGGCGCGATCACCGGATTCGTGCTCGTGCACGCCTCGGTGATCGGCTACTTCGTGGTGCGACGCCGCGGTGGCCCGGTGCGCCCGCTGCGTCACGTCATCGTTCCCATCGTCGGCGCCGGACTGCTGATCGCCGTGCTCACCGCCTCGAGCCCTCTCGCGCTGATCGTGGGCGCGATCTGGGCGGTGCTCGGGGCCGTGGTGCTGCTGCTGCGCCGCCGCCGGATCGCCGCGGCAGCGGTTACGCTCGCCCCATGACTCCCGAGGAACGAGAACGGCACCGCAAAGGGCCCGTGACCCTGCGCGGCACCCAGCGCCCCACCCGCACCACGGACCAGCGGCTGCTGGAGGAGAACGCACCCGGTGAGTGGGTGCATTCGGACCCGTGGCGGGTGATGCGCATCCAGTCGGAGTTCGTGGAGGGCTTCGGGGCCCTCGCCGAGCTGGGGCCAGCCATCTCGATCTTCGGCTCCGCGAGGCTGCGCGAGGACGACCCGTCCTACCAGTGCGCCCTCGAGATCGCCCGGGGCGTCGTGGATCTCGGCTACGCCGTGATCACCGGCGGCGGCCCCGGCATCATGGAGGCGGGAAACCGGGGCGCCCAGGAGGCGGGCGGGATCTCCGTGGGCCTCGGGATCGAGCTGCCCCATGAACAGGGGATGAACGAGTATGTCGACCTCGGCGTCGACTTCCGGTACTTCTTCGCCCGCAAGACGATGTTCGTGAAGTACTCCAGCGGCTTCGTGGTGATGCCCGGCGGCTTCGGCACCTTCGACGAGCTGTTCGAGGCGCTGTGCCTCATGCAGACCCACAAGATCGACATGTTCCCCGTGGTGCTCGTGGGCCGCGCCTACTGGCAGGGCCTGATCGACTGGCTGACCAGCGCTGTTCTCGACGGTGGCACGATCAACCCCGGCGACATCGACCTGCTGCGCGTGGTCGACACCGCGCAGGAAGCTCTCGACGTGCTGCGCGACGCGGCTCGGAGATGACCGCAGTCACCCCCATCGTGCTGCTGCTCCTGCTGGTCGCAGCGGTGGTCGCCGTGCTCATGGTGCTGCTCGCGACAGGCCGGATCGGGGCCGGAATCGAGGCTCCGCGGAGGCGTCGGCGGGCAAGGCGCTCGATCCGGTCGAAGAACCTGAGATAATAGCCACCGTACGCGCGCTGCCGGAGGCCCCGTCCGGGGGAGCCACTCTGGGCAGCGACACCATCAAGGAGGCACGCCATGGCTGCTATGAAGCCGCGCACCGGGGACGGTCCGCTCGAGGTCGTGGAAGAGGGACGCAGCATCATCATGCGGGTTCCGCTCGAGGGAGGCGGCCGTCTGGTCGTCGAGATCGCCGCGTCGGAAGCCGTGGAGCTTCGTGACGCCCTGCAGGGCGTCATCCCGTCCTGACAGCCGGGCCAGGCCGCCGTCGACAGCCCCGCACCTACCAGGTGCGGGGCTGTCGTCGTCCGTGCTGGGCCAGCTGGGTGGCCCGATCCCATCAGGTCCGATCTGAACAGCCGTGTTCCATCAGGCCCGAAATGATCAGGTCGCGTCGGTCCCCGTCCGAGCTGATCGCCTCAGACCGGACGACAACGGCTCAGACTGGAGGGCGGCCGCTCAGGCCGAGACGGGACGCAGGACCGCGGCGAGCACTCCGTCGCCGCTGCCCGCGAGCGCGGGCACCAGGTCCTCGGAGTCGGCGACGGCCTTGAGCAGGGCGCGCACGGAACGGGTGTCCGCATCACGCGCGGCCGGATCCGCGACCCGGTCGTGGAACAGCGCGTGGGGGATCACCAGGACGCCGCCCGGGCGCAGCAGCCGACGGGCATGGGCGAGCAGATCCAGCGCGTGCGGGGCCTGCGCGGGGAAGCTCACCAGGTCATAGGCGTGATCGGTGAGGCGACCGACGACATCGCGAGGGTTGCCCGCGATCGTGCGCACCCGCGGTGAACGGATCTTCGCCTCGGTGAAAGACTGACGCGCCGCCCGCTGGTTCTCCACCTCGGGGTCGATCGTGGTCAGCACGCCGTCCGGATGCATACCGGAGAGCAGATAGAGGGAGCCGACGCCGCTGCCGGTGCCGATCTCGACGGCCGACTTCGCCTGCACGGCCGCGGCGAGCACGCGCATCAGCGCACCGGCCCCGGGGAGCACGGGAGTCGCTCCGAGCTCGTTGCCCCTCTCCCTGGCACGGGCGAGGACGCCGTCGTCGGCGAAGAGGATCGCCTCGTCGACGAACTCCTCACCATGGGCCCAGCTGGCCACCTTTCCCGACGACATGACTGCATCCTTTCCGTGGGCCCGTACGATCTGGCCCAGACTATGTCAGGAACCTGGCGAGGCTGGGAACCCGCAGCCGTGTGCGATGCCATAATGGCACTGCATACCAGCGGACGACACGTACAGGTGGGACATGGGCGGCACCGGATTCATGGGACTCGGCGGGTGGGAGTTCGTCATTCTCATCATCGTGTTCCTCGTGATCGTCGGCCCGCAGCGGCTCCCGGACGTCACGCGCCAGCTCGTGCAGTGGGTCCGTCAGGCGCGTCGCTGGGTCGATGATTCCCGGGCGACCGTCGAGGACGAGATGGGCATCGCCATGGAGGATCTCAAGAAGTACGATCCTCGCCAGTACGATCCCCGTCGCATCATCCGTGAAGCCTGGGGCGACACGGACATCGAGGAGCTGCTGCCCAGCAAGGAGTCGCTCTCCGTCGCCGCCGGGGCCGGAGCGGCAGGTGCGGCGTCGAAGTCCAAGTCCAAGTCCTCCAAGGGCTCGAAGGATGACGGCCCCAAGCGGGCCCCCTTCGACCCCGAGGCCACCTGAGCCTCAGCACCCTGCACCCTGCACCCTGCACCCTGCACCCAGCACCCAGCACTCAGGACCCGGCCCTCTGCACCACCCGGCAGTCAGCACCTCGTGCCTGCACCGGGTGACCCCGCGTGCGGCGTGATGCTCAGTGCCGCGCCACGGTCAGCGGCAGCTTCATCCCCTCCAGGCCGCGCGGCTTGCGCACCAGCGCCCGGGCGACGCCCTTGAGCGCCATCGACGTGGGGGAGTCCGGGGAGGAGAGCACCAGCGGGATCCCCTGATCGGCGCCCTCGCGCAGAGCAGGATCCAGGCCGATACGGCCCAGCACGGGCACGTCATGACCGACTGCCCCCGCCAGGGTCTCGGCGACCCGGTCGCCGCCACCGGAGCCGAAGACGTCCATCACCGTGCCGTCGGGCAGGGTGAGGCCGGCCATGTTCTCGACCACCCCGGCGATCTCCTGCTCCGTGGAGCTCGCGAGCGAGCCGACCCGCTCCGCGACCGAGGCGGCGGACTGCTGCGGAGTGGTCACCACGACCATCTGGGCCCCGGGCAGCAGCTGCGCGACCGAGATCGCCACATCGCCGGTGCCCGGCGGCAGGTCCAGCAGCAGCACGTCCAGGTCACCCCAGAACACGTCGGAGGCGAACTGCTCGATCGCCCGATGCATCTTCGGGCCGCGCCACACCACGGCCTGGCCCTCCGGCACGAACATCCCGATGCTCATGACGGCCACGCCGTGCGCCTCGGGCGGCATCAGCAGATCGGAGACCTTGGTGGGCTGGTCGGTGATGCCGAACATGCCGGGCATCGAGAAACCGTGGATGTCGGCGTCGATGACCCCGACCCGCATCCCGTCGGCGGCCATCGCGGCGGCGAGGTTCGCGGTCACCGTCGACTTGCCGACACCGCCCTTGCCGGAGGAGATCGCGTAGATCCGGGTGAGCGATCCGGGCTGGTTGAAGGGGATCTGGCGGCGCCCCTGGCGCAGCCGGTCCGTGAGCTCGCGCCGCTGCTCCTCGGTCATGGCGCTCGTGCTCACCTCGACCCGGCTGAGCCCGGGGACCGTCGCGGTCGCCTCGGCGGTGTCCCGCTCGATGCGATCGCGCATGGGGCAGCCCTCGATGGTGAGCAGCACCTGCACGCGGGCGATGCCCTCGTCATCCACGGTCACCGAGTCGACCATCCCGAGCTCGGTGATGGGCCGATGGATCTCGGGGTCGATCACCCCGGCCAGCGCCTCATGGATCTGGGCGACACGGTCGTCGGCGGGCACGGAATCAGCGGTGGTCACAGAGTGTTCTGCTCCTTCGGGAGTTCGATCGGGAGACCGGCGGTGCCGGAACTGTCGGAGGCGTCGGACGAGCCGGTGCGTTCGCGCTCGCTCAGCACGGCATCGATCTCCTCACGCAGGATGGTGCGCAGCGAGTCCGCGTCCAGCGGGCCAGCGGCGCCGCGGTCCCCCCGGGAGCCGCGCCCGCCGACCGCGGTGCGACCCTCGGTCCCCGACTGGTCCGCTTCGAGGTCCTCGAGCAGATCGCGCAGCTCGCCGCGCACGAAGTCGCGCGTGGCGACGTCGTTGAGCGCGAGACGCAGCGAGGCGATCTCGCGGGTGATGAAGTCCGTGGTCGCATGGTTGCGATCGTTGGACTGGCGGTCCTGCTCGGCCTGCACCCGGTCGCGGTCGTCCTGGCGGTTCTGCGCGAGCAGCAGCAGGGGCGCGGCGTAGGAGGCCTGCAGGGACAGGATCAGCGTGAGCAGGGTGAAGTTCAGCGCGCGCGGATCGAACTGCGCGGAGACCGGGGCCAGGGAGTTCCAGGTCAGCCAGATCGCGCAGAACAGCGTCATCCCGACCAGGAAGGCCGGGGTGCCCATCATGCGGGCGAACCCTTCGGCGCCGCGGCCGAAGGCATCTCCGCGGAACGGGTTGCGCAGGAGGGCGGTGCGGCGGGGCGACGGATCATCGAGCGGTGCAGGGTTGTGCTCGGCCATCATCAGCCCTCCTTCGCGGTATCACGGGCGGTGGCCCGGGCGATCTCGGACAGGTCGATCTGTCCGGTGGTGGGAACGGGTTCGTCCTGCTCGCGCCAGTCATCGGGGAGCATGTGGTCCAGCACGTCATCGACGGTGACCGCCCCCAGCAGGCGGCCCTCCTCGTCGATCACCGGGATCGAGACGAGGTTGTAGGTGGCCATCTCGCGGGTCACCGCGGACAGCGGTGCGGTGGGGCGGACGGCGACCTTGTCGTTGTCGAGGATCTCGCCCACGGGCCGGTCGGGACGCTCCCGCAGCAGCTGCTGGAAATGGACGATGCCCAGCAGCTTCCCGCTCGGGGTCTCCAGCGGGGAGCGGCACACGTGCACGGTCGAGGCCAGGGCGGCGTGCAGCGCCTCTCGGCTGATCATGGCCAGGCAGTGCGCGACCGGGGTCTCCGGGGCCACGATGAGCGGTTCCGTGGTCATCATGCCGCCGGCGGTGTACTCGTCATAGGCCAGGAGCCGACGGACGTCCTCGGCCTCCTCCGGCTCCATGAGGTTCAGCAGCTGGGAGGCGACCTGCTCGGGAAGCTCCTGGACGAGGTCCGCGGCGTCGTCGGGGTCCATCGCGTCGAGGATGTCCGCCGCACGGGTGGCGTCCAGCCCGGTGACGACCTCGACCCGGATGTCCTCGGGCAGCTCCTCGAGCACGTTCGCCAGGCGCTCGTCGGCCAGCTCCCCGGCCAGTTCGATGCGGCGCTTCGCGTCGAGCTCCTGGAGGATCTCGGCGAGGTCGGCGGGGTTGAGGTCCTGGTAGGACGCGGCCAGCAGATGCGCGGACTGCTCCTCCTGGGTGCCGTAGAGGCCGGTGACCTCGTTCAGCTCCACCGTGAGTGTCTCGCCGCGGGACACGAGACGGCTCAAGGAGCTGCCACGGCGAGGGCGCCGGAGGTGCAGCCGGGAGACCTCCCAGTCCTTGTGCCGGTTCTGGTCCAGCGCGATGTCCAGCACCGTCGCCCCGCCGGTGCCGTCGGTCAGGGTCACCGCACGATCGAGCAGGTCGCCCACCACCAGGAGCTCACCGGAGCGCTTCTCGAAACGGCGCACGTTGAGCACCCCGGTGGAGATCACCTGGCCCGGGGAGATGGCGGTGACACGGGTGATCGGGAGGAACACGCGTCGCTTGCCGGCGACCTCGACCACGAGGCCGACGGCGCGCGCCGCGCCGCGCGACTGCGGGAGCACGACGATGTCCCGCACCCGTGCGACGGCATCCCCGAGGGGATCGAAGACGGTGGTGCCGACCAGACGTGCCGCGTAGAAGCGCGGCGGCGACGTGGTGCTCACCGCCGGAGCTCTGCGATCCAGCGCTCGACGTCCTCGACCCGGCGCGGGGCGGCGGCGGAGAGGTTCTCCACGCCGTCCTCGGTCACCAGGACGTCGTCCTCGATACGCACGCCGATGCCCCGCAGCTCCTCGGGGACCAGCAGGTCGTTCTCCTTGAAGTACAGCCCCGGCTCGATGGTGAAGACCATGCCGGGCTCGAGCTCGGCGTCGAGGTACATCTCGCGGCGGGCCTGGGCGCAGTCGTGCACGTCCATGCCCAGGTGGTGGCTGGTGCCATGGGGCATCCAGCGACGGTGCCACTGGCCCTCGGGGGAGAGCGACTCCGCGGCGGTGCCGGGCAGCAGGTCCCACTCCTCGAGGCGGGCGGCGAGGACCGTCATCGCCGCGGTGTGCAGATCACGGAAGTGCAGACCCGGGCGGGCGACGGCGAAGGCGGCGTCGGCGGCCTCGAGCACGGCCTCGTAGACCCTGCGCTGGACGGGGGAGAAGCTCCCCGAGACCGGGAGGGTACGGGTGACGTCCGCCGTGTACAGCGAATCGATCTCGACGCCGGCGTCGATCAGCACCAGCTCGTCCCCGCGCACCGCCCCGGTGTTGCGGGTCCAGTGCAGGGTGCAGGCGTGGTCGCCGGCGGCGGCGATGGTGTCATAGCCGACGCCGTTGCCCTCGGCGCGCGCGGCGGCCGCGAAGACGCCCTCGATGACGCGCTCGCCGCGTTCATGGCCGACGGCCTCGGGCAGGCGGGTGATGACGTCCTCGAAGCCGCGGATGGTCGCATCGACCGCCGCGCGCATCTGGCGCACCTCGTACTCGTCCTTGACCAGCCGCAGCTCGCTCGCGGCTTCCTTCAGACGGTCGAACTCCGCCGTGGCGTCGGCTCCGTCGGTGAGGCCGTTCTGGGTGCGGATCTCCTGGACCATCGCCTCGACGGCGGCATCGACCGAGGGCATGACCGACAGCGACAGCTGGGCCCCGACGTCCTTGGCGAGATGGTCGCGCAGCTCGTCGATGTGGCGCACCTCGATGCCCAGACGCTGGGAGGCCTCGGCGACGGTGGGGCGCCGCCCCACCCACATCTCGCCGTAGCGGGAGTCGGCGTAGAACTCCGAGGTGTCGAAGCCGGCGCGCGGGCGGAAGAAGTACGTCGCCACCGCACGCTCGGGATCCTCGGCCGACGGCTCGACGACGAGCACGCTGTCGGGCTCCTCGTCGGTGCCGAGCCCCGTGAAGTAGGCGAAGGCCGTCTCCGGGCGGAAGGGGTAGTCGGTGTCGTTCGAACGGACCTTCAGCACACCGGCGGGCAGCACCAGCCGGGTCGCGGGCAGACGGCACACCAGGGCATCGCGGCGCGCGGGCGTGAAATCCGCGGCCTCGCGGCGCTCCGCATCAGGGACCGTCTCGTCCCACCCGGAGGAGATGAACTCACGGAAGGCCTCGTTGGTGGGTCGCTGGCTGCGGGTGTCTCCGCGGCTCGCGAGGTCCTTCGTGTCGTCCGTGCGATCTGTGCTGGTTTCGATGCTCTCGGTGCTCACCCCCCGATGGTCTCATGACGCGGACTACGCTGGGCGTATGAGTGAGCGGTCCAACCAGCCCCGCGCGGCGCGCATCGACCTGCATGCCCACACGTCCTGGTCCGACGGCACCTGCGATGTGCGGGAGCTCTTCTCCCGTGCGCGGAAGGCTGATCTGGATGTCCTCGCCCTCACCGACCACGACACGGTCGCCGGGTGGCAGGAGCTGCCCGCCGCGGTCGCCGCGAGCGGCGTCGCCGCGGTGCCGGGCATCGAGGTCTCTGCGGAGCACGGGAGTCTGAGCATCCATGTCCTGGCCCTCCTGGTGGATCCGTCGCCGGAGACCGAGCTGGCCGCCGAGATGGCCCGGGCCCGCGCCTCCCGCGTCGACCGTGCCCGTGCGATGGTCGAACTGATCTCCCAGGACTATCCGATCACCTGGGACGACGTGCGAGCGCAGGCCGCCGGCGAGTCGACCGTGATCGGACGGCCCCACATCGCCGACGCCCTCGTCGCCTATGGGACCGTCCCGGACCGCTCCGCCGCGTTCCGAGAGATCCTCAAGCCGTCCGGGCCCTATTACGTGCCGTACTACGCGCCGTCACCGGTCGCCGCGGTGCGAGCGATCCGGGAGGCCGGGGGAGTGGCGATCGTGGCCCATCCCGGCTCCGTGACCCGTGATGCGGACCTGCCCGTGGAGCTGCTGGAGGAGCTGGTGGAAGCGGGTCTCGCGGGCGTCGAGGTCGACCACCGGGAGCACGATGAGGCCGAACGCGCGCGGCTGCGGGACTTCGCGGCCGCCCACGACCTCCTGATCACCGGCGGCAGCGATTATCATGGCGCGGGAAAACCCAACCGGCTCGGAGAGAACCTCACGCAGCCGGACGTCCTGGACGCGATCACCCGCCGCGCCACGAGCAGCACCGAGGTCATACGCTAAGTGAACCTGGTCGACCTGAGCTTCCTCACGGGAGTGTTCGTCACCCTCTTCGTCATCATCGATCCCCCGGGCACCGTCCCGATATTCCTCTCCCTGACCAGCACCATGACCGCGAAGCAGCGGTCCCGTGCGGCCCTCGTCGCCGTCGCGGTGGCGATGCTGATCATCACCGTGTTCGCGGTGTTCGGGCGCTTCATCCTCGACTACATGCACATCTCGCTGCCGGCGCTGCAGTTCTCCGGCGGCCTGCTGCTGCTGATCGTCGCGCTCCAGCTGCTCGCCGGCAAGGAGGGCGAGATGGCGGCGAGCGACGGGGTGAACGTGGCCCTGGTGCCGCTGGGCACTCCGCTGCTGGGCGGTCCGGGAGCGATCGTGGCCGTCATGCTCTTCGTGCAGCAGACGGGCGGTGAGGCCCCGCGGATCATCTCGCTCGCGATCGCCATGGTGGCCCTCGCGCTGTCGATGTACCTCGCGATGCGTTTCGCGGGGGTGATCGCCCGGGTGCTGGGTGACGGCGGAGTCACACTCGTCACCCGGATCTCCGGCGTGCTGCTGGCGGCGATCAGCACGCAGATGATCTTCGACGCGATCCGGTCGTTCCTGGTCGCGTGGGGCGTCATCGCCGACTGATCCTCGCGAGTCGGCTGATGCCCGCGAGCCGGGTGATTCCCGCGAGTCAGCCGGCGCCCGCGAGGAGCTGCGCAGGCTGGAACAGGACGACGGCCCTGCCGCGAGCTGGTGCTCGCTGCAGGGCCGTCGTGATGTCCGGGTGGGTCAGGCGTCGGAACCGGAGCTCTGCGCTTGCTGGCCCTCGCCGCCGCGGCTGCGACTGCGGCCTCCGCGGGAACGACGCCGACGAGTACGGTCCTCGCCGCTTCCCTCGGACGGCTTCTCGCTCCGGGGGCCGGAGCTGCTGGCCGGTGCGCTGCTCGATGCGGAGCTGGTGGCCGGTGCGCTGCTGGGCGCGGAGTCGCCCGAGCCGGCCACGACATCACCGTTCACCCGGCGGGTGCGCGAGCGGGTGCGACGGGGACGATCGCTCGTGCCGTCGGCCGCCTGCTCACGAGGTGCCCGGTCCTCACGAGGCGCCCGGTCCTCACGGGGTGCCCGGTCCTCACGCGGCGCGGAGCTGCGTTCGCCGCGCCCGCCCTCGCGGCCACCACGGCCGCCGTCACGTCCACCACGGCCGCCGTCGCGGCCTCCACGGCCCCCGTCACGTCCACCGCGTCCGCCGTCACGTCCACCACGGCCGCTCTCGGGACCGCCGAGATCCTCGAGCGTCTCGGCCTCGAGACCGTCGCGGGTGCGCTTGTTCTTGGGCAGGGTGCCCTTGGCCTCGGTGGGGATGTCGAGCTCGGCGAAGAGGTGATCCGACGTCGAGTACGTCTCGACCGCTTCGGCAGAATCCAGCCCCAGCTGACGGGCGATGAGCCCCCAGCGCGCCAGGTCCTCCCAGTCGACGAAGGTCACCGCAGTGCCCTTCTTGCCCGCGCGGCCCGTACGGCCGGTGCGGTGCAGGTAGGTCTTGTCGTCGTCCGGGCAGTTCCAGTTCACGACGTGGGTCACGTCGGTGACATCGATGCCGCGGGCGGCGACGTCGGTCGCGACCAGCACGTCGATCTTGCCGTTGCGGAACGCGCGCAGGGCCTGCTCGCGGGCGCCCTGGCCGAGGTCGCCGTGCAGCGGGGCGGCGGCGAAGCCACGATCGGCGAGATCGCCGGCCACCCGGTCCGCCTGGCGCTTCGTGCGCATGAAGATGATCGTCAGGCCTCGCCCACGAGCCTGCAGGATCCGGGCCATGACCTCGATCTTGTCGAGCTGGTGCGCACGGTAGACGACCTGCTTGATGTCGGCCTTGGTGCGCGCACCGTCATCGGGGTCCTGGGCACGGATGTGCGTGGGACGGTTCATGAAGCGACGGGCCAGGGCCATGATCGGGCCGGGCATCGTCGCGGAGAAGAGCATGGTCTGGCGCGTGGTGGGCACAGCCTGCAGGAGCTTCTCGATGTCCTCGAGGAAGCCGAGGTCGAGCATCTCGTCGGCCTCGTCGAGCACCGCGGTGCGCACCTGGGACAGGTCCAGGTACTTCTGGCGCATGAGGTCGATCAGACGACCCGGGGTGCCGACGACCACCTCGACGCCGCGCTCGAGCGCCTCGATCTGGGGCTCGTAGGCGCGACCGCCGTAGACGGTGAGGATGCGCACCGGCCGCTTGGCCGACGCGGCGATGAGATCCTCGGCCACCTGCACCGCGAGCTCGCGCGTGGGCAGCACGATGAGGGCCTGCGGCTTGCCGATGGGTCGGTCGTCCGGGTTGTCCTCGCCGGGGGCGATCGCCGCCTGCAGCAGGGGGATGCCGAAGCCGAGGGTCTTGCCGGTGCCCGTCTTCGCCTGGCCGATGATGTCGCGACCGCGCAGGGCGATCGGCAGGGTCATCGACTGGATCGGGAAGGGATGGATGATCCCCTTCGCCGCGAGGGCATCGACGATGTCGGAGCGGACGTCGAAGTCCGCGAAGGTCTGCTGAGGCTCGACGGCGACAGGAGCCTCGTTCGTGTTCGGGGTGCCGGAGCTCAGCTCGACGGCGGGGGAGGCCGACACGGCCTCATCGATGTGCGGGATGGATTCAGGCACCATTCAACTCTCTGGTCATGGGTAAGCACTGCCATGGTAGCCCCCGGGGCCGCCGTGCATCCGTCATCAGCCCTCGCCGGCGTCGCTGACCTCGGGGAGCGGACTGACCGGATCCGTCGGGGTGACGCGTTCCTCGTCCGGCAGGCCCTTGCCCGGCTCGACCTCCTGGTCCTCGGGGATCGGGGCCTCGGGCGTCTCGGCGCCGTCGGGGACCTCGAGCTCCGGGACCTCCGTGGGCATCTGGGTGCGTTGGATGGATACCGAGACCAGGCCCAGGCCGCCCATGACGATGTCGTCGTACGCGACGAGGCGCCGGGTGTCCTTGTCGAAGTAGAGCATCCTGGCGGTGAGGTCGAGCGGGGCGTCACCCTTCAGCACGGGCAGCACGCCGCCTGAGGCGAGCGCGCCGCCGGTGGAGCCGACGGTGAACCAGTCCGTGCCCGAGCCATCCCGGTCCAGCTCCACCTTCGAGGTGTGCATGTGGCCCGAGAGCACCATCGGCACGCGACCCTCGAGTCCCTGGGGCTGCGTCGGATCATGCATCAGGGCGAGGTCGACCGGAGCATCGGGGTGCGCCTCGTCGTAGGCAGTGATGGTGTCCCCGAGCTGGAATCCGCTCGCGGCCATCGCCTCGGTGCCCTCGCGCCAGCCGCCGGCGTCGGAGTCGTCGTCCGCGGCGAAGCGGGGATCGCCGATCCCGGCGATCCGCAGGCCGGCGACCTCGACGACCTCGTTGTCCACGACGGTCGCATTGGGCTGCTCGGCGATCTTCGCCGCGGACGCCGCACCGTCGTGGTTGCCGCTGACGTAGACATAGGGGATCCCGAGCCCGCCGATCACGCTCAGCTGCTGGGTCTCCACCGGGGTGCCCCAGGAGACGATGTCGCCGGTGTCGATGACCATGTCGATCGAGAACTGCGTGTGCAGCTGTTCGATGACGTCGTAGGCCTGGGGGTTGTCGTGGATGTCGGAGACATGGAGGACCGAGATCAGGTTGTCCTCGTCGAGTCCCACGGGCAGGGAGTCCGCGGCGATGTACAGGGCGGAGACCTGACCCACGAACTCCGCGAGGGTGCTGCGATAGTTCTGGTAGTCGGCGGCCGTGGCCTGGCCGATGTCTGCGATGTAGGTCGCCTGCGAGAGCAGGCCGTCGAACTTCGGCTGGTACAGCGAATCGGGTCGGAACGTCACGGAGGTCATCGCGACCGAGACGCCCACCAGCGCCACGGCGCTGCCGCCGGCGATGAGCGCACGCCGCACCCGACGGAAGGTGAGGCCGACGATGAGACCGGCGCCGGCGGCCGCGAACAGGGCGTTCAGGACGGCATTGAGGGCGGCCGCGCGGATGATCGCCTCCGGCGCGGTGCGGGTGAGCTCGGTGAAGCCCGTGCTGGAGTAGAAGAGCGCCTCGGCCTTGGCGATGTCGACGCCCTGCACACGCGCCTCGATGCGCACGGGGGCCGTGTGGGTGTCGAAGGAGACCTCGCCGACCGGCGGCAGCAGGAGCACGGTCTCCGAGGTCAGCGACGGGCGCAGGTGCACGCTCGCGGTCAGCGGGCCGATGTCGACCCGGGTCGCGGGGACCAGCATGAGGCCCACGATCGCTCCCAGCAGGGCCACGACCGTCGTGGTCGAGACGTGCAGGGCTCGGAGGGTGCGCACCCGGCGACGGCGATGCCGCGCCGCGGCCTCCGCTGCCGTTTCCGGGTCAGCGGCGGTGTCCTCCGACGTCGGGACGGCAGGATCCGTGCCTGTGGGGGATTCTGCGCCCCCAGGAGTACCCGCCGAGCCCGCCGATCCCGACGGACCGTTCCCCGTTGACGACGAGGTCATGGATGCTCAGCCGAGGAAGCCGACGCGGCGGGGCTCCTCGGTGGAGAGCTCCGCGTACGCGACCTTGGCGCCGGGGACGAGCACGGTGCGGCCCTTGTCGTCGACCAGGGTGACGGGGGAGCCCTCGGCGACGGCGGTGTTCAGACGCTCGAGCAGTTCCTCCGCCTTCTCCGTGGACTCGATGACGATCTCGCGGGGCGAGTGCTGGATGCCGATGCGGATCTCCATGGCGATGTCCTTCCCTCCGCCTCTGAGGCGGGGACGTCCGATGCTGAATGTCAGAAAGCCTACCCGGCGGATCAGGACGAGGCGGGGGCGTCCGCTCCCAGCGCAGAGCCGGTGGCCGCCGTGCCCTCCCGAGGCGTGAAACCGGCCAGTCCGTGCACCATGAAGGTGGACATGACCTCGAGGATCTCCTCGCGCTCGACATCATCCTGCGCGTCGTGCAGCAGCAGCGCCGTGGTCTGGGTGGCGGCGATGAGCCCCCGTCCGATGATCCTCGACTGCGCCGTGCTCATCTCGCGGAATGCCGTGAGCACCTCGGCCAGGTCGATCGCCATCTGGTCGAGCACCGCGCTCGCCCGCTCCTGCACCTCGTCGGAGATCGACTCGTTGCCGGTGAACAGCCTCAAGGCGTTCTGGACGGAGATCAGCTCGTAGAAACGGGTGATCCCGTAGCGCACCCGCTGCGTGGTGTCGCCCTCGAAGGCGCCGATCTCCCTCACCTCCGCCAGGAGGCCCACGGCGATGATGTCGATGACTTCCAGGTACAGCGTGACCTTCGAGTCGAAGTGCTGGTAGAGAACGGGCTTGGTGACCCCGGCGGCCGCCGCGATGTCGTCCATCGACGTGCCGTGATAGCCCTTCCGGGTGAACACCTGTGTGGCGAGCTCCAGGAGCTGGGTGCGACGCTGGGCGCGAGGCATCCGTGTGGTGGGTGACGGAGACATGCTCATCGACCTCCGGAGGGGATGACGGGGTCCGAGTGATGCGTGACACTCTACCGCCCCGTCACCGCCCGCCGGGACGGTTCGAACGTCCCCCGGGTGAGGTGGAATAGGGGAATGACGATGAGCAGGTCGAGCAGGACCACGAGCAGAGCGGACCGGAGCCCGAGCGAGGGGATCCGTCTGCTCGGACCCGACCTGGCCGCCCTCCCGGCGGTCCTCCCCGCCGCAGAGCTGGACGGCCCGCAGCGGGACGCGCTCGAGCTGCTGGTCTCCGGCGCCGACGTGATGGTGCACGGCGGGCCCTCGAGCGGACGCACGACGCTCGCCCTCGCAGCGGCGGCCCGGACCGGTGAGGGGACGCTGCTGCTGGCGCCGCGACGCCAGGCCGCCGGGCGCCTGCGCGACGCCCTCGCCGTGCACGGGGCCGGCGAGGTGCGGGCGATGACGCCGCCCGCCCTCGGCCACGCCCTCCTGAGGGCCGACGCCCTCTCCCGCGGTCTCGGCGAGCCGACCCTGGTCACCGGGGCGGAGCAGGACTCCCTGCTGGCGGAGCTGATCGCCGGACGGGAGAGCTGGAACCTCGACGTCGATCCGGGAGCCCGCACCCTGCCCGGCTTCCGCACCGAGCTGCGCGACCTCATCACCCGCGCCACGGAGCTCGGGCTGGCGCCGGGCGATCTGGACCGCCTCGGTCGTGAGCGCGGCAGGCCCGCCTGGTGCGACGCCGCGGCGATCCTGCGCGACTACCTCGGTGTGCTCGACCTCGAGGCCTCTGCTGCTCTGGATGCCGGGCCCCGCCTGGACTCCGGGGGCCTGGTGCGCCGCGCCGTCCGCCTGCTCGAGGACCCCCGGACCGCGGCCCCCTTCGACACCGTGGTGGTAGACGACGCCCAGGACCTCACCACCGCCGGCGTCGCCCTCGTGGCGGCGCTCGCCGCGGCCGGGTCGAGCGTGATGATCTGCAGCAGCCCGGACTCCGCGGTGGATACCTTCCGCGGCGCCCTGCCGGATGCCGCGGACCGACTGCGCGATCTCCTGCGTCGGCCGCTGTCCGAGATCACCCTCACCGGTTCCCCGGGGATCGCCCCGGGCATCGTGGCCGGGGTCGACTCCCTGCGCGGCCGGCTCCCGCTGGCCGGCGCCACGGCGGACTCCCGCCGCCCCCGAGCGGCCGACGGCCCCGGGATCGCCGTGCTCCAGGCCGACGACCCGCTCGATGAGGCGCGCCTGATCGGCTCCGCCCTGCGCGATCTGCACCACCGCGAGCAGATCGACTACGACGACATGGCCGTGGTGTGCCGCTCCGGCTCCGCCGTCGCCGACGTCGCCGATCTGCTCTCCCGCACCGGTCTGCCCGTGCGCGTGCCGCGCCGACCCCAGCCCCTGCGGGAGGTGCCGGTCATCGCGGACCTCCTCACAGTCCTGGAGGTCGGACTCGCTCCGGAGGGGACTCCCGTGGACCCGCAGGTGGCCGGTGACCTGCTGCGCGGTCCCTTCGGCGACGCGGACACGCTGCGGCTGCGGCGCATCCGGCGCCTCCTGCTGAGCGCGCAGCGCTCCCTGGACCCCGCCTCGGAGATCCCCAGCGACCAGTTGCTCGCGCGGGCGCTCGTGGAGCCGGAGGTCCCCGGCCTCCCGGACCCCGAGGACCGGGACCGCGCCGCCGCCCCGGTGCATCGGGTGCGCGCGATGATCCGGGCCGTGCGCGACCATCGCACGGCCGATGCCGAACAGATCATCTGGGAGGCCTGGGACGCCGCAGCGCTCGCCGGTGGCTGGCGCCGGGCGGCGCTCGGGGCCCCGGGCGATGTCGACGGGGCCCGTGCACGGCTCGCCGGTTCCCGACTGGATGCGCTGCTCGAGCTGTTCGCCGCGGCCGAGCGGCTCACCGCGCGCCGCCCCGGTGCGGGGGCCCTCGACCTCGTCGAGCAGATCCGCTCGCAGGCCGTCGTCGAGGACACGCTGGCCCCCGCCGCTGCCCCGCGCGGCCGGATCGCGGTGCTCACCCCCGCACAGATCGCCGGCGAGCATCGCGACACCGTCGTGCTCGCCCGGCTCCAGGAGGGGGCCTGGCCCGACCTGCGCCTGCGCTCGACGCTGTTCGGGGCGGCCGAGCTCTCCCTGCTGGCCGCCGCCCGGCCGGGCGCGGAGCTGCCCTCGGATCCCGAGTCGCTGCGGGCCATCCAGCGCAGCCAGGTGATCGCCGACGAGCTGCGGCTCGCGATCAGCGCCATGGCCCGGGCCAGCACCCGGGTGCTGGTCACCGCCGTCCAGGACGAGCAGCTCGAGCCGTCGGCCCTGCACGAGGCGATCGCGTCGCTCGCGGCGCGCGCCGGCGAGCCCTGGATCGACCTCGACCGGCTCCGTCAGGACCCGGGCCCGGCCCCTGATGCCCGACAGCTGGTCGCGGCGCTGCGCCGCAGGCTCCATGACGAGGACCCGCAGCGTGCGCACGATGCGGCACTGGCCCTGCACGCCCTCTCGCGCGCTGGCGCGCCCGGGACGGATCCGAGCAGCTGGTACCACCAGGATCCCAGCAGCACCGCGCCGTTGCACGACGAGGGCTCCGTCATCGGCCTGTCCCCGTCGGCCCTCGAACGGGCGGTGGACTGCCCGCAGTCGTGGCTCATGGAGCGCGCCGGCGGCACCCGCTCCGGCGGGCCCGCGCAGCTCATCGGCACCGCACTGCACCATCTCGCGCAGATCCATCCGCAGGGCCCCGAGGGCGGGGCCGAGGACCTGCTCGAGGAGCTGCACACCCTGCTGCGATCGGTGCCCGGCACCGAGACCTGGTCCGGGCGCCGCCGGGTGCGCCGGGCCGAGGACGCCGCGCGCCTGCTCGCCGAGCATCTGCGCACCGCGCCCGAGGCGCTCGCCGTCGAGGCCCCCTTCGAGGTGGACCTCGGGCGGGTGCGGCTGCGCGGCAGCATCGACCGGATCGAGGGGGATGCGACCGGACTGCGGGTCGTGGACCTGAAATCGGGGAAGAACGCGAAGTCCGCGGCCGCTGCGCAGGACGACCTCCAGCTGGCCGCCTACCAGGCCGCGGTACGTGACGGCGCGCTCGCCGAGCAGCTCGGGGACGACGCCCCGGAGCGGCTGAACGGGGCCCAGCTGGTCTACGTCGGCACCGGCGGGAAGAAGGCCGCCGTGCGCACCCAGATCGCGCCGGGCCAGGCGGAGGACCCGGCCTGGTTCGACTCCCTCGTCGCCCAGGTCTCCGAGGACGTCGCCGGCCGCGCGGTCACCGCACGCCTGAACTCCCATTGCTCCCACTGCGCCGTGCGCAGCAGCTGCCCGCTGCAGCCCGAAGGAGACCAGCTATGACAGAGCACATCGACCCCGAGCCCACCAGCCCCGACCGCACCAGCCCCGGGCGGCTCAGCGCAGGGACCCTCGCCGCCCTGCTGGACCAGCCCCCGCCCACGCCCGAGCAGGTCGCCGTCATCGAAGCCCCGCTGACACCGATGCTGGTCGTGGCCGGCGCCGGCTCCGGGAAGACGGAGACGATGGCCTCGCGGGTGGTGTGGCTGATCGCCAACGCGATCGTCGAGCCGCGCCAGGTGCTCGGGCTGACGTTCACCCGCAAGGCCGCCCACGAGCTCTCCGCCCGGATCTCCGCCCGGCTGACCGCCCTGGCCGCCGCGATGCGCGCCGAGGGCCTCACGCTGCCGCCCGGGCTCGAACGCGGCCACGACGAGCTGGTGGGGCAGCGCCCCCTGGTGCACACCTACAACGGCTTCGCCCTGGACCTGGTGCGCGAGCACGCCCTCGCCGTCGGCATCGACCCCGAGCTGACCATGATGTCGACCTCGGCGTCCTGGCAGCTCGCGCACTCGATCGTCGAGGGCTGGGACGACTCGCTGGACCTCGAGGCCTCGCCGGCCACGCTCACCGCCGCCCTGCTGTCGCTGACCTCCTCGATCGCCGACCACCTCGTGACCCCCGAGCAGCTGCGCGAGCATCTCCAGGAGATCCACGACCACCTCGGCGGGATCCCGCTCCAGGTCGAAGGACGCCGACGCACCACACCCAAGGCCGTCGCCTCCGTGCTCACCTCCCTCGAGTCCCGCCTCGCCCTGATCCCGCTGCTCGAGCGCTTCGCCCAGCTGCGGACCGACAGCTCCGCCCTGGACTTCGCCGACCAGGTCTCCCTCGCGGCCCGGGTGGCGCGCGAGGTGCCCGCCGCGAGCGCGCTCGCCCGACGCATGCACCGCGTGGTCCTGCTCGACGAGTTCCAGGACACCTCCGTCGCCCAGCTGCAGATGCTCACGGACCTGTTCGGCCCCGGGCATGCCGCGTGCGCGGTCGGGGATCCCCAGCAGGCCATCTACGGGTGGCGCGGCGCGTCGGCGGCCTCCCTCGCCGGCTTCGCGACGACGTTCGCCACCCCGGAGCAGCCCGTGCTGCAGCGCACCCTGTCCACCTCCTGGCGCAACGACCAGGCCGTGCTCGCCGTGGCGAACACTCTGGCCGCGCCGTTGCGCTCGGCCGACGCCGGACTCACCATCCCCGAGCTCCAGGCCCGCCCCGGCGCCGGTGAGGGCGCCGCGGAGATCCTCGAGGCCTCCGACGAACGGGCGGAGGCGCGCGCCATCGCCGACTGGATCCTCGCCCGCCGCGCCGAGATCTCCGAGGCGGTGCCCGCCGGGGCGGACGGGGCAGACCGCGCAGGGGGCTCGGCAGAGGCTGCGGAGCAGGCGTCGGCCGCCGTGCTGGTGCGCGCCCGCCGCCAGATCCCCGCCCTCGTCGAGGGGCTCGAGGAGCGCGGCCTCGCGGTCCACGTGGTCGGCCTCGGCGGGCTCCTGCATCGCCCCGAGGTGGCCGACGTGCGCGCCGTGCTGCAGTGCGCGCACGACCCGGGGCGCGGTGACGCCCTCATGCGCCTGCTCACCGGGCCGCGCTTCCGGCTAGGAGCCCGTGACCTCTCCGTGCTGGGCCGGTGGCGGGACCGGATGGGCTCACGCCTGCGCCGCACGGCCGACGCCCCCGGCGGCGAGGACGAGGCCGAGTCCGTCTCGCTCGTCGACGCCGTCGACGATCTCCCGCCCGACGGCTGGACCGACCCGTCGGGGCGCTCCCTGTCCACGTCCGGCCGGGACCGGCTCCGGCAGATCCAGCAGCTCCTGAGGGAGATGCGGCGTCTGCTGCCCCTGCCCCTGCCGGACCTCGTGACGGCCGCCGTGCGGGTCCTGGACGTGGACCTCACCCTGCTCGCCGCCGACCCCGGCTCGAGCGTCCTGGCGGACCTCGAAGCGCTGCGCGACCACGCCGCCGCCTTCGACCGCACCGCCCAGCGCGGCGGGCTCGGCGCCTATCTCGACCTGCTCGAGATCAGCGAGGACGAGGAAGCAGGGCTCGCCGTGTCCGCCTCACCCGAGCACACCGAGGAGGAGGGAGACGCCGGCGCGGTGACCATCGTGACCATGCACTCCGCGAAGGGCCTGGAGTGGGACCTGGTGGCCGTGGCCGGTCTCACCGAGGGCTCCGTGCCCTCCTACGACCTGCGCCGAGCGAAGACCGACGAGACGGGCCGGGTGCGGGTTCCGGACAACGGGTGGCTGGACAAGCTCGCGTCGGCGTCGGTCCCCACCGCGCTGCGCGGCGACGC
This sequence comes from Brachybacterium sp. 107, assembly GCF_052379725.1. NCBI lineage: Bacteria > Bacillati > Actinomycetota > Actinomycetes > Micrococcales > Dermabacteraceae > Brachybacterium > Brachybacterium sp. 107. Next base: position 35,958 of record NZ_JBQSYW010000012.1, read on the forward strand.
GGACACCCTGCCCGAGCTGGCCTGGGCCGAGGCGGACACCCAGGTCGATGCCGAGGGGCTCATCGAGGACTACCGCTTCGCCCAGGGCGAGGAGTCCCTGCGCGAGGACCGACGGCTCATGTACGTCTCGGTCACCCGGGCCCGCCGGCGCCTGCTGCTGACCTCCGCCGCCTGGCGCGCAGGGCTGACCACCGCGCGCCCCCGCTCGCGCTACCTGGTCGAGATCCACGACCTGGTCCCCGAGCAGTTCCGCTCCGTCCAGGAGGTGCCCGAGACCAACCCGCTGGAGTCGGAGCGGCCTCAGGCGCAGTGGCCGCCACCGCCGGGGGAGCCCGAGCGGCGTCGTGCCCGCGCCGCCGGGATGATCGAGGGGATCACGGAGGATCTGGTGCCAGGGAGGTCGGCGCCGGAGGTCACGGACCCGGCTCTCGCCGAGACCGTGCGGCGGGCGATCGACGATCTCGAGCAGCAGGCCGCGCCTGCGCTCGTGCACTCCCCGCCGCGGCTGTCCGCCTCCCAGGTCGTGCACCAGGCCCAGGACCCGCGGGGCGCGGCGATCGACCTGCTGCGGCCCCTGCCGCGCCGGCCGTCACCGGCAGCCGCCCGGGGGACCGCCTTCCACGCCTGGCTCGAGTCCCGCTACGACAGCACCGCGCTGCTGGATCTGGAGGACGTCCTGGACTTCGGGGAGGACGAAGGGCCGCACCGTGATGACCTCGCCCTGCGGGAGGCCTTCGACGCCTCGCAGTGGGCGCATCGCACCCCGATCGCCGTCGAATATCCGGTCCAGACCAGAGTGGGGGAGATCGCCGTGCGGGGCGTCATCGACGCGGTGTTCGAGGACCCTGACAGCCCTGACAGCCCTGACAACGAGGCTCCCGACGCTCGGGGCGTCATCATCGTGGACTGGAAGACGGGCCGGGTGCCGCGGCCCGCTCAGCTGCGGGAACGAGCCCTCCAGCTGTCGCTGTACCGGCTGGCCTGGCACGAGCGCACGGGCCTCCCGCTGGAGCGGATCCGCACGGCATTCCACTTCGTGGCCGACGACGTCACCCACGAGGTGCAGCGCCATCCGTCCCGCGAACGGATCGCGGAGATGCTCACCGGGGGCTGATCGCGCCCGGGTGCGTCGTGCTCAGGCGTGCTCTTCGCGGGAGCCCGTGTCCTCGCGGGAGCGCATCTCCTCGTAGGCGCGCTCGGCCTCGTCGCGTGCGAGCTGCGCGAGATCGGCATCGAGGTCGGCGATCATGCCGCGGGCATCGGAGACGATCGAGTCGTCGCCGGTCTCCAGCCCGTGGGTGAGCCACTCGGCGACCGCGAACTCGCCGAGCGCCTGGGCCCTCTCCACCAGACGCGGGTGCGGCGCGGTGGGAAGCTCGTCGCGGTAGGCGGCGTAGAGGTCGTCGAAACGCTCGGGGTCCAGGGAGGAGATCAGCCAGGCCAGGTCCGAGGCGGCATCCGCGACCCGGGAGGAGGACCAGTCGCGCACGGCGCTGACGTCGTCACCGGAGGCGAAGAGGCTCTCCTCGGAGAGGTCGCCGTGGATGAACTGTGCCGTGATGTCCCACAGCTCCTGGTCGTCCAGCAGGGCCTCCCAGCGCTGGGAGACGGCCGCCGGGAGATGTCCGCTCTCTGCGGCCGTGGCGATGCGGGTGCGGTGCTCGGCATGGAGCACCTCGGGAGTGAAGGACTCCACACCAGCGGCTTCGGCCGCATAGCGCGGGACGGTGTGGATGCGGGCCAGGACCCGGCCCAGCGAGCGGGCGAGCTCGGGGGATCGCTGGAGATCCTCGAGCATCAGCGGCCGGCCCACCGGGGCCTCGGTGACCGCGGCGCGGCCTCCCTCGGAGAGCTTCACGAATCCCAGCACCGGAGGGATGATGCCGTGCAGCGGGGTCCCGGACAGGGCGTCCGCCACCTTCAGATCGCGTTCGAGGCGCACGCCGGAGGCGGTCGAGGCGGGGGAGAGGACCATGACCCGGCGACCCTGCTCGCCGATGACCCCGGCGACGTCGAGATCATCGATCGGGGTCGCGATCGGGGTGGTCCTGACCGGGATCAGACCGGGGACCGTCGCCGCGGCGAGAGCAGCCAGGGAATACGAGTTGCGATGCACGCGTCCACCGTACCCGGGTGGTCGGCCCGATCCACGTAGGCTTCCGGGTATGGCGAATCTCCGCGGCCCGCATCTGCACACCCCACTGACCCTCCTCAGCTCCGACCGGGACGCGCTCAGCCGCGTCGACCCGGCGATGGTCGCCCCCGGCGACGACGCCAGGTACCTGGTCTCGCGGGCGGGCGAGACGGCCTTCCAGGAAGGGGCGGACGGCTCTCTCCAGCTCGCCCTGGAGACCGCGGACCCCCGGGCCGGCGGCACCCAGCCGCTCGTGCTGCTGGGCGTACGGGACGGGCTGCGGATCCTCGCCGTCGAGATCCTCGAGACCAGTGCCGAGATCGACGATCCCGGCCGTGATCTCCGCGACCTCCGGCGCATCGCCGACCAGCTCGATCCGGCGGACGCCGACCTCGCCCTGACCGCGGTGGCCATGGGTGCCTGGCACCGGTCGATGCGGCACTGCCCCCTGTGCGGCGCTCTGCTCGAGGCCGAGGTGGGCGGCTGGGTGCTGCGCTGCCGCGACGACGGCTCCGAGCATTTCCCGCGCACCGACGCGGCCGTCATCATGGCGGTGCGCGACAGCGAGGACCGACTGCTCCTGGCCCGCAACGCGAACTTCCGCAGCCGCTTCTACTCGGTCCTGGCGGGCTTCGTCGAGCCGGGTGAGAGCCTCGAGAACGCCGTGGCCCGCGAGGTCGCCGAGGAGGTCGGGGTCACGGTCGAGGAGGTCGAGTACGTCGGCAGCCAGCCCTGGCCCTTCCCCCGCTCCCTCATGCTCGGCTACCGGGCCTGGGTCCCCGGAGCGGTGGAGCTCACACTCCAGGAGGACGAGATCGCCGAGGCGCGCTGGTTCACCCGCGAGGAGCTCGCCGCGGCGCTCGAGGCCGAGGAGATCGAGCTCCCGGGCAATGCCTCCCTCGGCCGTGCGCTGATCGACGACTGGTACGGCCGCTCCGCCCAGGCGTGAGGGACTCGCCATCCACAGCGGTGCCCGGAACGTCGGCCGCCGCTGGCAGGATGGCACCGATGACCGAACCAGCCCTGCCCCTCACCCCGACGACCCCCACCCCGGGCGACGCCGAGAGCATCCTCGCGGCGCTCGACCCGGAGCAGCGTGAGGTCGCCAGCACCTTCGGTGTGCCCCTGTGCGTCCTCGCCGGTGCGGGCACGGGCAAGACCCGCGCCATCACCCACCGCATCGCGTACGGGGTGGCCACGGGGCAGCTGAACCCGCGCCACGTGCTCGCGGTGACCTTCACCGCGAAGGCCGCCGCGGAGATGCGCTCGCGGCTGCGGGACCTCGGGGTGCCTGCCGTGCAGGCGCGCACCTTCCATTCCGCCGCCCTGCGCCAGCTGCGCCACTTCTGGCCTCGAGTGGTCGGCGGGCCCGTCCCGGAGATCATGGCGAACAAGTTCGCCGGCGTCGGCGAGGCCTGCCAGCGCCTGCATCTGAGCGTGGATCGGGCGGCGCTGCGGGACATCGTCTCCGAGGTGGAGTGGTCCCGGGTCACGATGCTCACCCCGGAGTCGTACCCCGAGGCGGCCGCCGCGGCGAAGCGTCCCGGCGTCGCGGGCTTCGACTCGCGGTCCATCTCCCGGATCCTCACCCAGTACGAGGAGGTCAAGAAGGAGCGCGGGGTCATCGACTTCGAGGACGTCCTGCTGCACCTCGTGGGCTTCCTCTCCGAACGGGCCGACGTCGCCCGCGAGATCCGCGGCCAGTACAAGCACTTCGTCGTCGACGAGTACCAGGACGTCTCCGCGCTCCAGCACACCCTGCTGCGGCTCTGGCTCGGGACCGGCGACGACCTCTGCGTCGTCGGCGACGCGGCCCAGACGATCTACACCTTCGCCGGCGCGCGCGCCTCCTACCTGCTGGGGTTCCGCAGCGAGTTCAAACGGGCCCGCACCATCCGGCTCGAGCGCAACTACCGCTCCACCCCGCAGATCGTGCGCCTGGCCAACACCGTCCTGGACGGCGCCCGCGGGCGCACCCGCGACAACCGGCTCACCCTGGTCGCCCAGCGGGAGGACGGCCCTCCACCGCTGGTGGAGTCCTTCCCCGACGACCCGGCGGAGGCCGACGGCATCGCCGACCGCATCGGGGCCCTGATCGCGGAGGGCCGCTCCGCCGCGGAGATCGCGATCCTGTTCCGCACCAACAGCCAGTCCGAGGCGTTCGAGCAGGCGCTCACGGCCCGGGGCATCGGCTACCTGGTGCGCGGCGGCGACCGCTTCTTCGAGCGCCAGGAGGTGCGGCGCGCCATGGTGTCGCTGCGGGCCGCCACCCGGGTCGAGCAGCTCGACCCGGGCCGCGCCGTGCGCGACATCCTCTCGCAGCAGGGTTGGTCCGAGACGGCCCCGGAGACCACCGGAGCGGTCCGGGACCGCTGGGACTCCCTGAACGCCCTCGTGGGGCTCGCGGACACCGTCACCGCCCGGCCCGGCGCCACGATGACCGATCTGGTCCGCGAGCTCGAGGAGCGCGCCGAGGCACAGTCGGCGCCGGTGGTCGACGGCGTGGCCCTCGCCTCCGTGCACGCCGCGAAGGGTCTCGAGTGGCCCGTCGTGTTCCTGGTGGGAGCGAGCGACGGGCTGATGCCGATCTCGATGGCGTCGACCCCGGCAGAGATCGAGGAGGAACGGCGACTGTTCTACGTGGCCCTCACCCGGGCCCGCGACCTGCTCACCGTGAGCTGGTCCGCGGCCCGCACGCCGGGGGCCCGGGGGAGTCGCCGAGCGTCCCGCTTCCTGGACGGCGCACTCGATCATCCCGACGCCGCCGGGAAGCGTCCGGGGGCCGACGCCCGCCGCACCGGGCGCCGCAGCGCGACCGTCTACTCCGAGTGCCGGGTGTGCTCCCAGGGGCTGATCTCCGCTCGCGAGCAGCGCCTGGGCCGGCACGAAGGGTGCCCTCCCACCGCGGATCCGGCGCTGCTGGAGGCGCTGCGGGCCTGGCGGCTTGATCGGGCGCGAGAGAACGGCGCCCCGGCCTATTCCGTCCTCACCGACGCCGCCCTCGAGGCGCTGGCCGAGCGCCGACCAGGCAGCGAGCGCGAGCTGCTCGCCGTCCCGGGTATCGGCCCCGGCAAGGCGGAGAGGTTCGGCCCAGCGCTCCTCGCGCTCCTCGCCGAGCACCCGGCCTAGAGTTCCGTCGGGCTCTCCCGGGCTCTCCCGGGCTCCTCGCAGAGCCGCGCCGGAAGCACTGAAACCGCAGGTCAAAAAATAGATGTGACTTCTGACGAACGTGTGTAGACTCATGCTCGTCAATCGTCCACGTCGTGGTCCGGGACACCGGGACGCGCGCATTCGAAAGGGGGTGGCCTCAGTGAACATCATCAGGAATCTTGCAGGAGATGGACTGCGCCCCCTCGGCGCGCCCTCCCTTCTGCAGCGCGAACGGGGCTATGCCCCCGCGGTGCCCAGCCTGAGCTGACGAGGCCTCCCCTCGCTGCCGGTGCGGCACCGCCGCCGCACCTCCGCCCGAAAGGGCTCGTCCCCCCGACGATCTTCAAAGCAGCGAGACGATGACTTCTCTACTCACCACATTCCTGAACCCCGCCGACACCGCAGCACATCTGCTGCCGTGCCACGACACGACCGCCGCGGACCTCTTCTTCTCCGAGCGTCCGGCTGATCTGGAGCAGGCCAAGAGCCTGTGCGCCGACTGCCCGCTCCTCCAGGAGTGCCGTCAGGGCGCCCTCGAGCGCGAAGAGCCCTGGGGCGTCTGGGGCGGGTCGATCTTCGATTCCGGCCGCATCATCGCCGTCAAGCGCGGCCGCGGTCGCCCGCGGAAGAACCCCGACCAGAACGCGGCATGAGCACCGTGACGGTCGCAGACCGCCACAGTGATCGCCCGAGCGGTCTCCCACCGCTCGGGACCGCATGCACGAGGGGCGAGACACCGTCATGGTGCCTCGCCCCTCGTCGTGCATCAGGCCGGTCGGATCAGGCTGTCTCCAGTCCCTGATCTCCTACCGCTCGTACCTCGCGGTACGTCGATCAGGAGCTGCAGGACTGCCTGGTCTCCTACCGCTCGTACCTCGCGGTACGTCGATCAGGCCTTGCCCAGGATGCGGTTGAGCTTGGTGCCGCACTCCGGGCACACGGCCTTCGCCATGCGGCGACCGTTGGAGACGACGACGTTGCCCTCGGCCTCCCGCTTCTCGCGGCACTTGACGCAGTAGAACTCTCCGGCATAGGTCTCGTCGGCCATATCCGCTCCTTGTGGGAATCGATGGTGGTGTTCGGTTCCCCGGACGCGCAGCTCTCGCCGCGAGGCCGGGATCGATCCACTGTAACGGGGGGCGGCGGAGGCGCACGAATCGAGAAGGTCCGAACGGGGCGGCCCGTCGCGCGCTTCGGGATCAGGAGGCTCAACGGGGAGCCGAGGAAGTGCGCGCGACGAACCGACATCGGAGGCCCCGTAGGCACGAAGAGGCCTGAAGGGCCGTGGGACCCCGGGGGCGCTCAGCACCACGCGCACCTTCCCCGTGTGCGTCCTGCTAGTTATCCCGGGGTCCCACGTGCAGGGAAACCTAGCCCCTGGGAGCGGCACCGGTCAAAGGGCCGTCGGGGACCGACTGTGGACAACCCCGCAATGGGTGTGGACAGGTTCGGGATGGCGCGGTGGCTACTGTGGAGGAAAGATTGTCTCTGCAGGTCACAGGCTCGAAAGGTTACCGCCTGTGGCGTCGGCTGTGGATGAATATTTTTCGTCCCAGATCGTGCCAGGCTTGTCCCCATGAGTGATCTCGTCCTTCAGGAGAATGTCGCCGGCCCCCGCGGGGAGCGGGTGATGGTGCGTCGTTCGGCGCGACGACGCCGCACGGTGTCGATCAACCGGCGCGACGGGGACCTCGTGATCGCGATCCCCGCGACGTTCAGCGCACGGCAGGAACGGGACTGGGTCACGAAGATGGTCGACCAGCTGGTCAGGAAAGAGGCCCGGACCACGACCACCCGGCGCGGTGATGAGGCTCTCGCCCGGATGGCCCGGGAGGTCAGTGAGGCATATCTCGGGGGCCGGGCGCACCCGGCCTCGGTCACCTGGTCCACCCGCCAGAACCAGCGATGGGGGTCCTGCACGCCGGCCGACGGCACGATCCGGCTCTCGCATCAGCTGCAGGACATGCCCGAGTACGTCGTGCGCTCGGTGATGATGCACGAGCTCGTCCATCTCCTCGTGCCGGGCCACGGCAAGGAGTTCCAACAGCTGATGGCGCTGTACCCGCAGGCGCAGAGGGCGCAGGGCTTCCTGGACGGGTTCTCGTGGGCGAAGAGCCTGCCGTCCCCGGCGCTGGACGACGATCTGGAGCGTGATCCGGAGGGACGAGCGGAGGGTCAGGCCGAGTAGCGGGCCAGGACCGGGGCGAGCGCGTCGAGCTTCGCCGCCATATCGGGCACCGTGCCTGCGGGCAGGTGGGCAGTCGAGCGGGACGGGCCGCCATCCAGGACCGGCCAGGGGACCCAGCGCACCTCGGGGGACTCGTCGCTCGTGGTCAGCGGCGTTGCGGAGGCCGGGGCTGGAGTGCGCAGGAGATACTGCACGTCCCAATGCTCTGCGCAGGCACCGAAGGCCGCATCGAGATGATGGCTGTGCAGGATCGCCGGGCCAGGCCCCACGCGCTCGAGCGTGGACAGACCGATCTCTTCAGCGACCTCGCGACGCGCGGCGAGCTCGAAGCTCCTCTCGCCCGCTTCGAGGTGCCCGCCGGGCTGCACCCAGAAGCCGCCCTTGCGATGCCACACCAGGGCGATGTGCTCGCCGGGGGCGTCGATCACCACGGCGCTCGCCGTGAGATGGCGGGGGCCGCCCTCGCGATAGAGGGCGTTCGGGGAGCTGTGCAGCAGTGCCGCGTACTCCTGGGCCAGCTCGGGGCCGGAGGCGGCGTCGCGGGCGAGCTGCAGCTCCGCGAACGCCGCCTCGAGGGGATCAGCGCTCATCGGGGGAGTCAGGCTCCTCGTCATCGCCGGGGTTCTCCTCATCGGAGGTCCCTTCACCGGAGTTCTCGCCGTCGTGAGGGCTGCCGCTGTCGTGAGGGCTTCCGCCGTCGGCGTCCGGGCGCAGACCGCCCTGCTCGTCCTCCCGGGGGACGGAACCGGAATCGGCCCCGCTGAGGAGCCGCTCGAGCTCCGCATCGAAGTCCGTGGGGATCTCCACGTCGGCCATGCCATCGGGAGCGTCCTCCGCAGCGCCCTGCGGGGGCTGCGGGGCCTGCGGCCGGCCGGAGAGCACCTCGGTGGTGGGCAGGAGATCAGGATGGTCCCAGGTCGCCTCGCGGCCCTGCTCACCCTCTGTGGCCAGCACGCTGTCCCACCAGGTGAGGGCTTCGCGCACGCGCCGGGGGCGCAGTTCGATACCGATCGTCCGGGCCAGCATCTGCTCGGCGGGGCCACCGGCGGCGCGGCGACGGCGCAGCACCTCGCGCATCGCCTCGAGCTCCGGGAGCTTCCCCTCGAGCGCCTTCGTCGTGACGTGGTCGACCCACGACTCGATCAGCGCCAAGGTCGTCGCGAGCTCCTCGAGCGCGCGCTCCTGGGAGGCCCGACGGGTGAACACGAACATCTCCTCGGGGCGTCGGGCCTGCATGGCCTGGGGGTCGGAGAGGTCCAGGTCCCGCACCATCTCGTCGAGGGCGTCGAGATCCAGGGTGATGCCGCGGGCGAAGTCCTCGATCGCGGAGAACAGCGCCTTGCCCAGCCACGGGGCCGCGCTGAACAGGGCGGTGTGGGCGATCTCGCGGGTGGCGAGGAAGATCCGTGCGGCGGAGGGATCCAGGGTGTGCGACGAGATCAGGTCGTCGACGTTCGCGGCGACCAGCGCCGGCTCGCCGTCACGGCCCAGGGGCAGCGACAGGTCGGTGGTGCCCGAGACCTCGCGGGCCAGGGAGCCGATCGCGTGGCCGAACTGGACGCCGAACATCGTGCCGCCGATGCGCTCCATCATGCCGGCGGGATCGCCGGGCAGCCCGGAGGCGTTCCCGCCCATCGCGGAGAGGTCTCCCATCTCGCCCATCTGCGAGGCGATGGCCTCACCGATCGCTCCGGCCATGTACTTCGCGACGGGCTCGACGATGGTCTTCCAATGCGGCAGCGTCCGATGCAGCCAAGTGCCGCGGCTGAACACGGCGAGATCGGCCGTGGGCACGTCGAAGGCGATCACGGGGTCCAGCCACAGCCGCGCGACCTGGGCGGCCTGGCGCAGATCGTGGATCTGGGCGTCGGTCGGATTGGGGTCCCCGGGGGTGCCGGTGGGCTCCGGTGCGCCGGGGACGCCAGCCATGCCGGCGGCGGTCCGCCGGGCGATGTCCTCGGCCATCTGCCAGTTCACCGGGTTGTCGCCCTGGGCGGCGAACATGCTCTGCATCTGCGCGGCGGCGGCGCGCAACTGCGCAGGGTCCTGGGGCAGGTTCGCCTGTTCGGCGAGCGCCGACAGGTCCAGCCCGTCGAGGGCGCCTTCGGGGAGCGCGTCCCCGAAGGTCTCCTTGAGGAAGCGCTTGAGCGCCTCCTCGTCCATATCGCCGGGTCCACCCGGGATCGGATCAGTGTTCATGGCCACCTCCAGCAGTCCGTGGGCGCCCAGCGTACCGAGACCATCCGGGAACAGGGTGAAGGCTTCGCGTGAGGCACAATGTCGGGGTGATAGACGACCAGTCCCGGCCCTCCCGAACCCAGCGGGCCCGCGCACTGCTCTCGCGCCAGGTCGAGGACGCGCAGCTCGCCCGCCCGGTGGTGGCCCTGGTCTCGATGGTGGTGCTGTGCCTGATGATCCTGGGCGCCTCGCTGATGCCGGTGCCGTACGTGATCGAGCAGCCGGGCCCGGCGATCGACGTGCTGGGCTCCTATGACGATGAGCAGATCATCGTGATCGACGGCGCGAAGACGTACCCCACCGAGGGGACGCTGATGATGACCACCGTCTCCGTCGATGGGGGGCCCGGCTACCGGGTGACCCCGGTCGAGGTGGTCGCCTCCTGGTTCGATCCCACGAAGTCCGTGCTGCCCCGCGAGGCGGTCTTCCCCGAGGGGCAGACCCGTGAGCAGACCGTGCTGACGAACTCCGTCGCGATGAGCACGTCCCAGCAGGGCGCGGTCGCCGTCGCCCTCGAGGAGCTCGGCATCGACTTCGACCCCGTGGTGCTGATCGGTGGAGTCGAGGAGGGCGCTCCGGCGGAGGGCACCCTCGAAGCCGGTGACGTCATCGTCACCGTGGACGGCCAGAGCGCGAAGGACGTCGCCGGTTACCAGAAGCTGGCCCTGAACACGCCGGAGGGTGAGCCCGTGCCGATGACCGTTCGTCGCGGCGGCGAGGAGATCGATCTGGAGGTGCCCGCCGAGACGGTGGACGGCGCCCCGAAGATGGGTGTCGTGCTCGCCTCCGGGTACGACTTCCCGATCGACGTCGAGATCGCCGTGGGAGACATCGGCGGCCCCAGCGCCGGGATGATGTTCTCCCTGTCGGTCTACGACGAGCTGACCCCGGGCGCGCTGACCGGCGACCACCGTATTGCCGGAACGGGCACCATCGCGGCGGACGGCACGGTCGGCGGGATCGGCGGGATCCGCCAGAAGATGGTCGGTGCGCACGACTCCGAGGCCGATTACTTCCTCGCCCCTGCGGCGAACTGCGACGAGGTCGTCGGCTACGAGCCCGACGGATTGGACGTCGTCGCGGTCTCCGACTTCGACGAGGCCCTCACGGCCACCGAGACCATCGCCGAGACCGGCAGCACCGACGGTCTTCCCACCTGTGACGACGTCGCGAAGACGTCGCAGAACGAGGATTCATGAGCAAGCGCAACCGACGCCGCACCCCGCCGAGCCCCACCGTGGTCTTCGACTACGGGGGAGTGCTCAGCGCCGGGCACGACCCGGTGCCGAGCATCCACGACCTGCTCGGCGGTGATATCGAGGCGATCCGTGAGGCGCTCTGGTCCCACCGTGACGCCTACGACCGGGGTGTCAGCACGCCGGAGGAGTACTGGGGCGCCGTGGCCACGGCCGCGGGTGTCGAGCAGCTCTCCGAGACCGAGATCAGCGAGCTCCAGGCGGCGGACAACCGGTACTTCCTGCGGATGGATCCCGCATCCCGGGAGCTTCTCCACGACCTCGCCCGCAATGGCGTGCGCCTGGCGCTGCTGTCCAATGCGTCCGAGGCGTTCGGCGAGGCGGTGCGTCGCGCCGACTGGTTCGAGGCCTTCACCCTCGCTGTCATCTCGGGTGAGGAGCGAGCGGTCAAGCCCGGCCGGGAGATCTACGAGATCCTGCTGGACGTCCTGGCCCACGAGACCGGGGGCGTGTCGATCCCGTCGGCCATCATCTTCTTCGACGACCGCGAGGAGAACGTCGCCGCCGCCCGGGCGCTCGGGATCGATGCGCACCTGTGGCCGCGCAACGGCGAGGAGCAGGCCGACGGCGCCGACGAGACAGATGGTGCCGAGCACGGGACGGCGATCGCGCGCCGCGTGCTCGCCGAACGGGGCGTCCCGCTGGACTGAGCCCCGCCGAGACAGAGGTTCTCGCCGCCCATCAGCACGGCGCCGAGAACCCACCACGGCACGAACTGGGCGACGGCCGCCCGGCTCCCGGTCGCGGTCACGAGTACGAGCAACGGCCACGAGTGCGAGCAGACGGTTCCACCGCGCGGTGCGGTCTCGATCACGGCGGCACCATGGAGGAACCACAGCGGCTGTATCGGGGAGCGCCTAGGCTCGAGCCGTGGACGAACCCGCGATGACATCCCCGAGCGACGCCCTGGGCTCCCGCGGTTTTCCGCTGCTGGTGGGCCTGCACCTGGTTGCGGCTGTGCTCGCGGCCTCGAGCGGCTATCTCGCCCGCTGGTCCTTCCACGAGAGCACCCAGTTCGAGGTCGATGCGGCCCGTCTCGAGCTGCTCGTGCTCGTCGCCGTGGTCGGCGGTCTGCTCTCCCTGGCCCTGCAGGTGACGGCGCTCCTGGTGCCGAGCATCGCCGCACGACCGGCACGGCTGCTCGCGCAGGGAATCGGGGTAGTGGTGAGTGCGGTGCCGGTCGCGGTCATCACCCTGGCAGGGTTCCTCACCTTGGGTTCACTGCTCCCGCAGGCCGGGGACGTGATGAGCCTCCTCGTGGGACTGGCGTTCCTGGCCTGCCTGTCCGGTTCCGGCTACCTCGTCCTCGCCCGCTCGCAGCGGTGCTGGGCGGTGCTGCTGCTCGCGGCGAGCTCGGCCCTCGTGGTGTCGTTCTTCGGTGCCTGGTGGTTCGTCAACGGTCTCGCCCTCGTGCTGAAGCTCCTGGGGCTCGATTCGGCGACGGCGGGGTAGAGTCGGACAGGCGACACATCCCGTGCGGCACCGCTTTGCGGCGCGCCGGTGAGAATCCACCAGACCCCTCTCCGAACAGGAACACGCGTTGGCTGAATTCATCTACTCCATGTACAAGGCCCGGAAGGCTGTGGGCGAGAAGGTCATCCTCGATGACGTCTCCATGAGCTTCTACCCGGGTGCGAAGATCGGCATGGTCGGCCCCAACGGCGCCGGCAAGTCGACGATCCTGAAGATCATGGCCGGGCTGGACACCCCCAGCAACGGCGAGGCGAAGCTCTCGCCCGGCTACAGCGTCGGCATCCTCCTCCAGGAGCCGCCGCTGGACGAGTCCAAGACCGTCCTGGAGAACGTCCAGGAGGGCATGGGCGAGCTGTTCAAGAAGGTGCAGCGCTTCAACGCCATCGGCGAGGAGATGGCCGAGCCCGACGCCGACTTCGACGCGCTGATGGCCGAGATGGGCACGCTCCAGACGGACATCGACGCCGCCAACGGCTGGGACCTCGACTCCCAGCTCGAGCAGGCGATGGACGCACTGCGCTGCCCGCCCGGCGACGAGAAGGTCACCCACCTCTCCGGTGGTGAGCGGCGCCGTGTGGCGCTGTGCAAGCTGCTCCTGGAGAAGCCCGACCTGCTGCTGCTGGACGAGCCCACCAACCACCTCGACGCCGAGAGCGTGCTGTGGCTCGAGCAGCACCTCACGCAGTACGAGGGCGCCGTCATCGCCGTCACCCACGACCGGTACTTCCTGGACCACGTGGCCCAGTGGATCGCCGAGGTCGACCGCGGTCACCTGTACCCCTACGAGGGCAACTACTCCACGTACCTGGAGAAGAAGGAGGAGCGCCTCAACGTCCAGGGCAAGAAGGACCAGAAGCTCGCCAAGCGCCTCAAGGAGGAGCTGGAGTGGGTGCGGTCCAACGCCAAGGGCCGCCAGGCGAAGTCGAAGTCCCGTCTCGCCCGCTACGAGGAGATGGCCGAGGAGGCCGAGCGCACGCGCAAGCTCGACTTCGAGGAGATCACGATCCCGCCGGGCCCGCGCCTGGGCAACCAGGTCATCGACGCCAAGAACCTCAAGAAGGGCTTCGGCGAGCGGGTGCTCATCGACGGGCTCTCCTTCACCCTGCCGCCCAACGGCATCGTGGGCGTCATCGGCCCCAACGGCGTCGGCAAGACCACGCTGTTCAAGACGATGGTGGGCCTCGAGCCGATCGACGACGGCGAGCTGAAGATCGGCAAGTCCGTGCAGATCAGCTATGTCGACCAGAACCGCGAGAACATCGACCCGGAGAAGAACCTCTGGGAGGTCGTCTCCGACGGGCTGGACTACATCCAGGTCGGCAAGGTCGAGATCCCTTCGCGGGCCTATGTCAGTCAGTTCGGCTTCAAGGGACCTGATCAGCAGAAGAAGGCGGGGATCCTCTCCGGTGGTGAGCGCAACCGCCTGAACCTCGCTCTGACCCTCAAGCAGGGCGGCAACGTGCTCCTGCTCGATGAGCCCACCAACGACCTCGACGTGCAGACGCTCGGCTCGCTCGAGAACGCCCTGCTGGAGTTCCCCGGCTGCGCCGTGGTCGTCTCCCACGACCGCTGGTTCCTGGACAGGGTCGCGACCCACATCCTGGCCTACGAGGGCACCGAGGAGGACCCGTCGAACTGGTACTGGTTCGAGGGCAACTTCGAGTCGTACCAGACCAACAAGGTCGATCGTCTCGGTGCGGAGGCCGCTCGTCCTCACCGCATGACCTATCGTCGCCTGACCCGCGACTGAGGTCCCGCTCCTAGCGGAGCGGTTCCGACGGCCGGCGCCCCACGTCCGATCACCCGGTGATCGACGTGGGGCGCCCGCCGTCCGACGGAAGAGTCTTCAAGCCTTCGGGCCTTCGAGCCTTCGATCCGAGGGGCTGTCGAGTCGTCGAGCCCTCGGGACGACGTTCCGGATTCGGTCCTTTCCTGCAGGCAGGAGAGGTTCCGTCATCCCTCCAGAAAGATCTTGCAGAAGATGCCCGGACCGTGCTTCCGGGAGGAGTCACGTGGGCCGCATCGGTGCAGGCCATGGGTGAGGATCCACCAGTGCCGGCGACCTTCTGGCCCCGCGCAAGATCGGCGCAAGGGGAGCGGGGATCCCGGGTACTCTACGAGCATGAAGTCGCTCTCCACGATCACGGTGTCCTCGGAACTCCCCGGCGCCCTCGAGCCCCTGCGCGAGCTCGCCCTGAACCTGCGGTGGACCTGGCGGCGGCAGACCGTCGACCTGTTCCGCTCCCTCGATCCCGAGGCCTTCACCACGAGCGGCGAGAACCCCATCGCGATGCTCCCGCGCGTGCCGGCGGGACGACTCGCCGAAGCCGCCCGCGATGAGTCGTTCCTGGGCCGCATGCGCTCCGAGGTCGGCGACCTGCGCACCTACCTCGAATCCGGCCGCTGGTTCCAGCGCATGGTCCCCGGAGCCTCGGCCACCGGTGTCACCGGGGCCCCGTCGGTCGCCTACTTCTCGATGGAGTTCGGGATCAGCCCGACGCTGCCGATCTACTCCGGCGGTCTGGGCATCCTGGCCGGCGACCACCTGAAGTCCGCGTCGGACCTCGGGGTGCCGCTGGTCGCCATCGGCCTGCTCTATCAGTGGGGCTACTTCTCCCAGTCCCTGGACCGCTCGGGCTGGCAGCAGGAGAACTATCAGCACAACGACCCCGGCAAGCTCCCCGTCGAGCCCGTGCGCGGGGCCGAGGGGGAGCAGCTGACCGTCTCGGTCGTCCTCCCCGATGGCCGCGAGGTCGCCATCGCCCTGTGGAAGGCCCAGGTGGGCCGGATCCCTCTGCTCCTGCTGGACACCAACCTCGAGGTCAACGACGAGGAGGCTCGGCAGATCACCGATCGGCTCTACGGCGGCGATCATGAGCACCGCATCGTCCAGGAGATCGTGCTGGGCATCGGTGGTGTGCGCGCCGTGGAGGCCTTCACCGCCGCGACCGACTTCCCCGCCCCGACCGTCTTCCACCTCAACGAGGGCCACGCCGGCTTCTCGGGCCTCGAGCGCGTGGGCCGGCTCATGCAGGGCGGCGCCGCGTTCTCCGAGGCCGTCGCCGAGGTGCGCGCCGGGACCGTGTTCACGACCCACACGCCGGTCCCCGCGGGCATCGACCGCTTCGAGGCGGGTCGTCTGCGTCAGTACCTGGGCGCAGATGACTCCGGGATCTCTCGGCTGATCCCGGCGCTGCCGGTCGAGGCCGCGCTCGCCCTGGGCATCGAGGAGGGCGGGGACGTCTTCAACATGGCTCAGCTCGGCTTCCGCATCGCCCAGCGCTCCAACGGCGTCGCGAAGCTCCACGGCGCCGTGTCCCGTGCCATGTTCCAGGACCTGTACCCGGGCTTCGACGTGCCGGAGGTGCCGATCGGGTCGGTCACCAACGGCGTGCACCGTCGCACCTGGACCTCCTCGGTCATGGACGACCTGTTCAAGAAGGCGCTCGGCGATGTCGACGTCTCCTCGCTCAGCGACTGGAGCGCCCTGTCGACCCTCAGCGACCACGAGCTCACCGAGGCCCGGGACACGCTGCGCGAGGCCCTGGTGACGATGGCTCGTTCCCATGTCCGGGAGTCCTGGCTGCGCCGCGGCGCGGATGCGGCCGAGCTCGCCTGGACCGATCACATCCTCGACCCCAAGGCGCTGACCATCGGTTTCGCCCGTCGTGTGTCGACCTACAAGCGGCTCACCCTGATGCTCAGCGACCCCGAGCGGTTCAAGCGCATCCTGCTGGACCCGGAGCACCCGGTCCAGATCGTCATCGCCGGCAAATCGCATCCGGCGGATCGTCCCGGCAAGGAGTTCCTCCAGCAGCTGGTGCAGTTCGCCGACGACCACGGGGTGCGCCATCGGATCGCGTTCCTGCCCGACTACGACATCGCGATGGCCTCCGTGCTGATCGCCGGTTCCGACGTCTGGCTGAACAACCCGATCCGTCCCGAGGAGGCCTCCGGCACGTCCGGGATGAAGGCCGTGCTCAACGGCGGCCTCACGTTCTCCGTCTCCGACGGCTGGTGGGACGAGATGAAGGACGACGAGGCCGGCTGGACGATCCCCACGGCGGGCGTCGAAGACCAGTCCGAGCGCGACCGGCTCGAGGCCGAGGCGCTCTACGAGATCCTCGAGGGACAGATCGTGCCGCAGTTCTACGAGCGGGATGCCCGGGGCCTGCAGCACACCTGGATGACCACGGTCCGGTCCTCGCTGGTGGGGATCGCCCCGCAGATCACCGCGGCCCGCATGGTGCGCGACTATGTCACCGAGCTGTACCTCCCTGCCGCTCGCTCCGCCTCCGCGTTCCTCGCGGATCCGTCGCTCGCGTCCACGTTCACGGCCTGGAAGGCCGAGGTGCAGGCGGCCTGGTCCGGCGTGCGCGTCACGGCGGTGTCCCTCGAGGGCGCCGCGGACGGTGCGGTGTCCAGCGGCGCCGAGATCTCCCTCGTCGCCGAGGTGGACCTCGGCGGCCTGCGCGATGAGGACGTCCTCGTCGAGGCGGTCCTGGGTACGGTCGGCGTCGATGATGAGATCATCGACGCCCACCTGATCCCGCTGCAGCGTGAGGAGGACGGCCGTTGGACTGCTCGCCTTGCGCTCTCCGTCCCCGGCGAGGTGGGATACACCGTGCGGGTCACCCCGCAGCATCCGGTGCTCGCGCACCGTGCAGAGCTCGGGCTGGTCGCGACCGCCTGAGCAGTCCGCAGCACCCGAACGGAAGGTCCCGACCCCGTGCCGACTCGTCGTCAGCTCCTGCTCTCCTCCGCGGCGATGGGGGTGGCCGGGATCGGGGCCCTCACCGGGTGCTCCGAGGAGACGCCCCTGGACGTCGATGACGCCGACACCCTGCGGATGCGGGTGTGGGACGACGCCGCGGCCTCGGCCTACGAGACGTCCCTGGCGGCCTTCACGAAGGAGTCCGGCATCGACGTGCACGTCGAGGTGATCGGCTGGGACGACTACTGGAAGCAGCTCCCGCTGGATGTCGCGGGGGAGTCCCTGCCGGATGTGCTGTGGATGAACACGGCGAATCTCGCGGAGGCCCATGCCAGCGGGCAGCTGCTCGAGATCGGCGAGGTCGTGGGCGACGCCGCCGCGCAGTGGGAGAAGACCGCCACCGATCTCTACCGGATCGACGAGGCCCTGTGGGGCGTGCCCCAGATCTGGGACCAGAGCATCCTGGTCGCCCACCAGGAGCTCGTCGACGCCGCAGGAGGGGACGCCGCGGAGCTGAGTTTCGAGCCCGGCGCCGAGTCGGACGGCCTGCGCGACCTCGCGCGCGAGATCACCGTGGACGGTGAGGGCTTGCATCCCGGAGACGACGGGTTCGACGCCGCCGCCCGCGCGGCGTTCGGGTTCAGCGCGCACCCGGACCGCTCGGCGGTGCTGGGCCCCTTCATCGCCGGCCACGGAGGTGCATGGCAGGACGAGGAGGGCACCTTCACCTTCGCCTCGCCGGAGGGGATCGAGGCCGTGCAGTACCTCGCGGACCTCGCGGCGGGCCATCTCGCGCCCGACGGCGCCGAAGCGGTCGCCGACGAGGCCTTGTGCCAGAGCCAGTTCGTGGACGGCAAGCTCGGTCTGCTGCAGACGGGGACCTACGACCTCCATGTCCTCGCCGACGGGATCAAGGACGCGTTCCCCTGGTCCGTCAATCCGCCGGTCGCCGGGACGGAGGGATCCCACCCCCTGGTGCATGCGGTCGCGGCGGTCGGGATCACGCCCGACGACGACGATGAGCGCGAGGAGGCGATCGGGAAGCTGCTGAGCTGGCTGGGGAGCGTCGAGGGACAGCGACCGCTCGCGGAGAACCGCCTCGGCATCCCGGCCCACCGCGACCTGCACAGCGTCTGGCAGGAGGAATGGAAGGCCGGCGGCGTGGATGTCTCCCTCCTCGCGGAGGCGCCCGACGACGTGGCCCTCCCGGAGACCGGGAACCGGTCGGCAGAGGGCACAGGGGCCGCGCTCCCGCTCATCGCCGAGGTCTTCACCGGCAAGGCGACCGCCGCCGACGCGCTGCCGGAGGCCCAGGACGCGGCGACGGCCGCCTCGGGTTGATCCGCTCAGCCCATGGCAGGGCCGTCGCGGGCGGCAGGAACCTCGACGAAGAGCTCATCGGGCACTAGGCGGCCCGCGGTCTCGACGATCACGACGACCATGTCCGTGCCCGCCCAGGTCTGATGCACCTCTCCGGGCTCCCAGAATGCTGCCTGCGGCGCTGACGGACCCATTTCAGGGTGGACCGCCGGCCTGCCTATACTGGCCCGCGGACACGGGGTGCGCCGTCCGGCGCTGAGATCACACCCGTGGAACCTGATCTAGTTCGTACTAGCGAAGGGATGTCCTCAGTGGCTCCGTCGTACCCTGCCCGAATTCCCCGCGTGCTGTCGATCGCCGGCACCGACCCCTCCGGAGGAGCCGGCACCGCCGCGGACCTCAAATCCATCACCGCGGCCGGCGGCTACGGCATGAGCGTGGTGACCGCGCTGGTCGCCCAGAACACCCGCGGGGTGCGCGACATCCACGTGCCGCCGGTCGCGTTCCTCGACCAGCAGCTGCGCGCCGTGAGCGATGACGTGCAGATCGACGCGGTCAAGACCGGGATGCTCGGCACCGCCGCGATCATCGCGACCGTCTCCGCCTGGCTCGACGAGCACCCGCAGCAGATCCTGGTGGTGGATCCGGTGATGGTCGCGACCAGCGGGGACAGCCTCCTGGAGCCCGACGCGGAGCAGGCGATGATCGACTTCTGTGCCCGAGCCACCGCGGTCACCCCGAACATCGAGGAGCTCGCCCGACTGACGGGCGCAGAGCGCGCGGCCGACGAGCAGGAAGCCCTCGAGCAGGCCCGGCAGTGGGCCGCCCGGACCGGGGTCGCCGTGGTGGTGAAGACGGGTCATCTCCAGGCCCCGCTGGTGACGAACACGTGGGTGGAACCCGATGGCCTCGAGCATCGGGTCGACTCGGCGCGCCTGACCTCGACCAGCACCCACGGCACCGGATGCTCCTTGGCCTCGGCGCTCGCCACCCGGCTGGCAGGCGGCGACGCCCCGCAGGCGGCTCTCACCTGGGCCACGCAGTGGCTCCATGAGGCGATCGCCCACGGGGAGGCGCTGCGCGTCGGCACAGGCCACGGTCCCGTGGACCATTCCCACCGCGCCCGTCGGCTCCAGGCGGCGGGGGAGTCGACGCCCTGGCTCGTGCCTGGCCGGATCCCGGCGAGGCTCGTGAGCCCGGAGGGCATGCAGGCCCTCGTTGAAGTCGGTCTCCGCGCGGGCACCTCAGCCCCCTCCGAGGCCGGCGCATTCGAGTCCGCCGTCGAGCCGGCCGTCGCGCCGGCCGGTCCCTGGACGCGTGCCCTCTGGGCGGCGGGGGAGCCCCTTGCGCGTGCCGTCGCGGACTCGGACTTCGTGCGTGCCCTGGTCGACGGCAGCCTTCCCGACCGGGAGTTCTCCTTCTACCTCGCCCAGGACGCGCTGTATCTGCGCCGGTACTCCCGGGCGCTCGCAGCGTTGTCCGCAGCCTCGAGCGACCCCGGAGCCCAGGTGTTCTGGGCGCACGGCGCCGCGAACTGCCTCACGGTCGAGTCCGCCCTGCACCGCAGCTGGAACGGCGACCGCGAGGAACCCGAGATCTCGCCCGTGACCAGTGCCTATACCAACTTCCTGCTGGCCACGACGCGCGGCGAGGACCGGGTCGTCGCCGCGGCCGCCGTGCTGCCCTGCTACTGGCTCTACGCCCAGACCGGGGCCATGCTGCCGGCCGTCCCGAGCGACCACCCGTATGCGGACTGGCTCGATACCTACCGCGATCCCGACTTCGTCACCGCGACGCAGGGGGCACTCGACCTGGTCGAACAGGAGTTCGCCGCTGCCTCGCCGGTGGCCCGTTCCGCTGCTCTGCGCGCCTTTCTCGTCGCATGCCGTCACGAGCTGGAGTTCTTCGAGCAGGCGCTGCGCCTGGGGGAACCGGCTGCGCAGAGCCTCCGCGACCTCGCACTGGATGGGGCACGGTGAGCGCCCTCGCAGCGTCCCGATCCGATGTCGAGCGACTCCCTCCCCAGGGGCGGGCAGCACTGCGGGCCGGAGTGGTCGGCAACTGGATCGACAACATCCATGTGTTCCTCCCGCTCGCGGCGCTGGCCCCCGCGATGATCGTGCTCGCCGGTCCGGCGGCGGCGGCGGCCTCGACGGGCTCCCTGATCGTCGTCGCGATGCTGTTCGGTCGGCCGATCGGTGGCATCGTCTTCGGTCGCATCTCCGATCGGCTCGGGCGCACCCGCACCACCCGGGTCGCGATCGCCGGAACCGCCGCGTGCGCGCTCGCGATCGCCGCCATGCCCACCCACGAGGTGCTCGGGGCTGGCACGATCGGGCTGATCCTGGCCCTGCGGTTCCTCGGCGGCATCTTCGTGGCCGGCGAGTACTCCGCCGCGATCCCGCTGGCTATGGAGTGGTCGAGGCCGCGCCGCCGCGGGCTGATGAGCGGTCTCATCCTCTCGATGGCCCCCTGGGCGCAGGCGAGCATCGCCTTCGCCGTCGCGATGCTGCTGGTGATCCTCGGGCCGGATGCCTACGCCGCCTGGGGCTGGCGGCTGCTGTTCGTGCTCGGGGCGCTCGCCTCGCTCGGCATGCTGATCTACTACAGCCGGCAGGTGGCCGACGCCCCGGTCTTCCACCGGCAGGCCCGCAGGGAGCAGGACAGGACCGCCGCCGCGCGGCCGCGAGCCGGGCTGCGCGATCTGCTCACCGGCCGGTGGGCCAGGACGTTCTGGCAGGTCTTCGCGCTGATGACCGGGCTGTGGCTGCTCACGAACACCACCGTGCTGCTGCTGACCGGTCGCCTCGCGACGGATACCGGGCTGCCCGCCACCGGGGTCTCCCTCGCCATCGGGATCGCCTCGATCGCCCAGGCGATCGTGATGGCGTTCGCCGGGCACCTGTCGACCCGCATCGGCCGACGCCGGGTGTTCCTGGTCTGGGGCGTCGCCGCCGCCGTGCTTGGCCCGCTCCTGTGGTGGCTCGCGGTCACCGCGCCGAGCGTCGGCAGAGCGGCGGCATTCGCTGCCCTGCTGCAGGTCCTCACCGTCTCCGCCTACGGGCCCGTCGCTGCCTACCTCTCCGAGCGGTTCCCGACGGAGGTCCGGTCCACCGGCTACGGGATGGGCTACAGCCTCTCCCTCGTGATCCCGGCGCTGTATCCGTTCTATCTGCCGGGGATCGAGTCCCTTCTCGGCCGCGACGGGTCCGTGATGGCGCTGATCGCCCTCGGCGGCGTGCTCCTCACCCTCGGTGCCGCACTCGGGCCACGGCTCGGGCCGGGAGAGCTCGACGCCGACCTCGACACCGTCGCCAGCCTCGAACCTGCTGGCAGTGGAGATACCGCCGGGCGGGGCCCCGCCAGCGCCTCGCCGTCCCCGAAGGAGCCCGCCCGATGACAAGCCTGCAGCACGACCCCGATCTCGCCGAGGTCGCCCATGTCCTCGAGGCGGTCCGGCGGCGCGAACCGCTCGTGCACTGCCTGACCGCGACGGTCTCCATGGGCATCGTCGCGGACGGCCTGCTCGCCGCAGGCGCTCGGCCGATGATGACCGAGACCCTCCAGGAGGCTCCGACCCTCACCACCCTCGCCGACGCGCTCGTGGTGAACCTCGGAACTCTCTCCACGGACGCGATGGACGGCATACCGGCGACCGTCGAGTTGGCGGTGCGGGACGGGCGACCCTGGGTGCTGGACCCGACGGCGATCGGGATCGCCCCGGTGCGCACCCCGCTGGCCCGCGCCCTGCTCGCCTCCCGCCCGGCGGTGGTGCGGGGCAATGCCTCCGAGGTGCGCGCCCTGGCCGGCGAGGGGAACGGTGGTCGCGGAGCGGATTCCGGCGCGGAGACCGGGTGCGCGGAGCACGCCGCCTCCCGGATCGCGGCCCGCACCGGCGGCGCTGTCGCGGTCTCGGGTGCCGTCGACCTGATCGTGTCCGCCGAGCGTCGCTCCCGTCTCGAGCGCGGGACACCCCTGCTCACCATGGTGACCGGCACCGGATGCCTGCTCGCCGCGCTGACCGCGGCCTGCCGGGCTGTCGAGCCCGACGATCTCACCGCGGCGCTCGCCGCGAGCACCTGGATGGCCCTGGCGGGAGAGACGGCGCAGGAGCGCTCCTCCCGGCCTGGCTCCTTCCGCATGCACCTGCTCGACGCCCTGGACGAGGTGGGGAGATGACCCGGCAGGGAGCGCTGGACCTGCGCTGCTATCTGGTGACCTCCGGAACGGACCGGCGCACCGTGGAGGTCGCCGCCGCCGCAGCCGCAGGCGGTGCCGGGATGATCCAAGTCCGCGCCAAGGACGCCTCGACCGCTGAGCTGCTCGAGCTCACCTGCGCCATCGCGGCGGCCGTCCACGAGGCGAGGCCCACAACCCGGGTCGTCGTGGACGACCGCGCCGACGTGGCCTTCGCGGCGGGGCGTCGGGGCGCCGAGGTGCACGGCGTCCACCTGGGCCAGGACGACCTGCCCGTGGCCGAGGCCCGCGCGCTCCTCGGGCCGGAGGCGATCATCGGCCTGACCACGGGGACCCCGGCGACCGTGCGCGGGGCCGAGGAGATCCACCACCTGCTCGACTACGTCGGCGCCGGCCCGTTCCGTCCCACCCCGACGAAGGACTCCGGTCGCGAGCCCCTCGGCGTGGACGGCTGCGCGGCCCTCGTCGCGGCGACGCGGCTCCCGGTCGTCGCGATCGGCGGCATCACCCCCGCTGACGTCCCGGCGCTCGCCGGGACCGGGATCGCCGGGGTGGCCCTCGTGCGCGCGATCATGGACGCCGAGGACCCCGCGGGTGTGGCTCGGGGTGTCGTCGCGGCTCTGCCCTGACGGCTCTGTCCTGACGGCTCTGTCCCGATGGCTCCGCCCTGACGGCTCAGGCGCCGTCCTTCACCCGGATCATGCCCTCCTGGGTGACGGTCGCGACGAGGTCGCCGGCGCGGTCGAACAGCTGGCCGTGGGTCAGGCCGCGCCCGCCGGAGGCCGAGGGGGAGCGCTGCACGTACAGCAGCCACTCGTTGGCATCCACGTGCCGGTGCCACCAGATCGCGTGGTCGATCGTGGCCATGCGCAGCCCGGGCGTCATCCAGCTCAGGCCCTGTCGGCGCAGGATCGGCTCGAAGGGCGTGTAGTCGCTCGCGAAGGCGAGGATCGCGTCGTGGAGCAGCGGCTCCGCCTGGACCGGGGCGATCATGCGCATCCACACCATCTGCGTCTCGGTGGCGTCCGTGGACTCCGAGGTGGTATCCGGGCGCAGATAGATCGGGTCGGTGACGTGGCGGATGTCGATCGGTCGCTGCGTGGCCCAGTAGCGGGCCACCGGATGGTCGATCCCCTCGAGCACCTGGGCGGTGGTCGGCAGCCCCTCGGGGTCCGGTGCCTCCGGAGCGCGCTCCTGGTGCTCGAGCCCTTCCTGCTGCTCCTGGAACGAGGCGGTCATCGCGAGGATGGTGCGCTCGCCCTCGCTGGTCCCGTCGGCCCGGGTCCGGCCCGGCTGGGTGGCCAGCACGCGACGCACCGAGAAGGAGTTCCCGTCGCGCAGCGCATCGACCTGGAAGCGGATCGGATGCGCCGGATCGCCCGGGGCGAGGAAGTACGAGTACATGGAATGGATGCGGCGCCCCTCGGGCACCGTGCGGCCCACGGCGGTGACGGCCTGGCCCATCACCTGCCCGCCGAACACATGGCCGCCGGGCTGGGGGGAGGAGTCCGCCTCGAAGGCGGCCACGGTCGCGGGCGTGGCGAAGTCCGGGGCGATCTCGATCGCGCGCGGGTCCAGCAGCTCGATCAGGCCGGCCGCGACGGCCGCCGGGTCATGGAGGGGTTCGCTCATGGCACTGATCGTACTGGTCCATCCCGAGGCTGGACGGCATGGGCCGACGCAGGCAATACGATGCTGACCATGGCCGACACCTCACCGACGAACCATCGTGATCATCCTGCCGCGGCTCCCCGGGACGAGCAGGTCCAGGATGCGGCGCATGTCGACATCGCCGTCCCCGTGCGCTGGACGGACCTGGACGCCTACGGGCACGTGAACAACGCCGCCATGGTGCGGCTGCTGGAGGAGGCCCGCATCGGCGCCTTCTGGCCGGCGCCCGAGGAGCAGATCGCGCTCGGCGCCCCGGCGCCGGCTGCCGCGCTGCCCGGCGGCGGGGTCGGCTCGTCGATCAGCACCGTGATCGCCTCGCAGCGGATCGAGTACGTGCGATCGATGGGCCACCGGCGCGACGGGGCCGTGGTGCGCCTGTGGATCTCCCGCCTCGGCGGGGCGAGCCTGAGCGTGGACTACCTCGTGCTCACGCGCGATGATCCCGAGGGCGCTGCGCCCTACGCCCGCGCCCGCACGGTGGTGGTGATGGTCGATGCCGAGGCCGGCACCCCGGTACGGCTGGACCCCGAGACCCGCGCGCAGCTCGAGCGGTTCCAGGGCGAGGGGCTCACCTTCCGCGACTGACGGGCTCGCCCCGGTGGATCCGCATGCCGGGTCCATCTGCAGGCCCGCCCGGTCGGCATGCCCGGGCGTCGGATCCCCTCAGGTCAGGTGATCCGGGATGGTCCGCCCGGCCGCGGGGGCCTCGCCGCCGTCGACCGTGTTCACCGTCGAGTGCGCCGCGCGGTCCATGTAGTCCCACAGGGTGTCGGCGTGCAGAGGCGGCAGGTCGAGGGAGTCGATCGCGTCGCGCATGTGCCGCAGCCAGGCGTCCCGGGCCGACGGTGAGACCGGGAACGGGGCGTGGCGCATGCGCAGCCGCGGGTGGCCGCGCTGCTCGCCATAGGTCTTGGGCCCGCCCCAGTACTGCTCGAGGAACGTGCGGAAGCGGTCCTTCGCCCCGGTGAGGTCCTCCTCCGGGTACATCGGGCGCAGCAGGGGATCCTCGGCGACGCCCTCGTAGAAGCGGTCGATGAGCGCCTCGAACGTGGGGTGGCCGCCGACGGCCTCGTAGAAGCTGATCTGAGCGGGCGGGGTCGTCATGGGAGCTCCTGGGGGTGGGAACAGATCACGGCTGGGCAGATCACGGCTGGGCGATGTCGGCGAAGCGGGGCTGGGCGAAGGAGACGTCGGCCGCGGCGAAGGCGGCCCGGATGCGGCCGCGCAGCTCGCGCTCCACGCCCCACTGCTCGCCGGGCGAGGTCTGGATGATCACGCGGCGCTGGTAGCGATTGCCGTCCACGTCGAGCATGCCGCTGATGTTCGCGCCGGACTGGACCAGGTGCGACCAGTCCTTGTCCTGCTTCAGCTCGTCCGTGACGGAGGTGAGCACGTCGGTGACGATGTCGTCGTCGGCGTCCGCATCGATGTCCAGCACCACCACGGCGTTGGAGTAGCCGCGCGAGTAGTTGCCGACCCGGATGATCTCGCCGTTGCGCACGGTCCACAGCACGCCGTCGATCCCGCGCACCTGGGTCACGCGCAGGTTGATCCCCACCACGGTGCCCTCGGCGTACTCGAGGTCCACGTAGTCGCCCACGGCGACGATGTCCTCGAACAGCATGACGATGCCGGCGACGACATCCTTGATGATCGTCTGGGCACCGATACCGGCGGCCAGGCCGATCACCCCGAGCGAGGCGATGACCGGGGCGATGTTCACCCCGATCTTGTCCAGGATCATGACCAGTGCCACAGCCCAGATCATGAGGTGCGCGACATTGCGGGCCACGCTGGAGAGGGTCTCGGCCCGCTGTTCGCGTCGTGCCTGCGCGGCCTTCTGGGCGCGCGCGTCGCGCTTGACGACCGAGCCGGCCACGCTCGAGAGCTTCGTGCCGGAATCGGCCATGGTGCGGAAGAAGCGTCGCAGCAGCCAGCTGGCGACCATGGTCGCGAGAGTCGCGACGACGAGGATCACCACGATCAGCAGGCCGCTGCTGGTCACCCACCGCACGAGCTGATCCATCACGGACAGCGCCTCGTCGGTGCCGGGGCTGGAGAGCAGGGTTCCGATGTCGAAGGGTTCATCAGGCATGGTCCTGACCATAACGCCCACCCGTGCGCAGAGCCTGGAGAGCCGGAGCGAGCAGGAGACCCACGAGATACAGACCACCGAGCACGATGGTCACCACGCCCACGGGCAGCGCGGTGGGCAGCACGTGCTGGGTGACGAGGTCGGCGCCGCTGAGCAGCACCGCCCCCATCGCAGCGCTCGCCGCGAGCGGGATACCGGTGCCGCGCACCAGGCGCTTGGCGAGCTGCGGGGCGGACAGCGCCACGAAGGCGATCGGCCCGGACAGGGCGGTGACCGCGGCCACCAGCACCACCGCGAGCAGCAGGATCCGGCGCCGGGTGCGCTCCACGGCGACCCCGTGCACGGAGGCGACGTCGTCGCCCAGCTCGAGCTGGCGCAGGAGGGGGACGCAGAGGATCAGCAGGGGCACGACGACGATCAGCAGGATCAGCACGGGGATCAGCCCGGCCCAGTCGATGAGGGACAGCGTGCCCGCGCCCCACATGCTCGCGGCCATGGCGACCTCGTCCTGAGCCTGCAGCAGGATCCACACGTTGACCGCGTTGAGCATGGCGGACATCGCGATGCCGACCACGATCAGCCGGAATCCCTGCACGCCGTCGCGGCGCGCCAGCAGGTACACGATCACGGCGGAGCCGATCCCGCCGACGAGGGCGCCGACGGTCGTGGCCGCGCCGCCGAGCAGGCCGGCCGCGGCAGGGGGTGCGACGAGGGTCAGCAGCAGCACGCCGGTGTAGGCGCCGGTGGAGAAGCCCAGCACGTCGGGGGAGCCCAGCGGGTTGCGGGTGAGGGTCTGGAAGATCGCCCCGGACAGGGCCAGCGCGGCCCCGAACACCACGGCGGCGAGGGCCCGGGGCAGCCGCCACTGCAACACGATCGTGCTCGCGAAGCCGCCGCGGCCGGTGAGGGCCTCGAGCAGCTCGGGCAGGGTCAACGGGAAATCTCCGCGGGACAGGGCGATCAGGGACAGGGCCAGGGCGATCAGCACCAGCACCGCGCAGACGACGGCGGCGCGGGTGCGGCGCGCGGTGATCGCCGTCCTCGCGGTCCGTGCGGTCTTCGCGGTCGGTGCGCTCTTCGCGGCGCTCACAGCCCGCTCGCCCGTCGCCGTCGGACCAGCACGATCAGCACCGGGGCGCCGAGCAGGGCGCTGACGATGCCCACGGGCACCTCGCCCGGCCACATCACCACGCGGGCGATGACGTCGGCGAGCACCATGATCACCGCGGACAGCAGTGCGGCCAGGGGCAGCAGCCGGGTCTGGTCGGGGCCCACGATCCAGCGCGCCACGTGCGGGGCCATCAGGCCCAGGAACACGATCGGCCCGGCCAGGGCGGTCGCCGACCCGGCCAGGAGCGTGATCGCGAGGACCAGCAGGAAGCGGGTGCGTCGTACGTCCGCCCCGAGCGAGGCGGCCATGTCCTCGCCGAGCAGGAGCGCGTTCATCGGCCCGGCGAGCGCGAGGGCGAGCACGAGACCGGCCAGCACCACCGGCAGCGCAGGCAGTGCCGTCTCCCAGCCGCGCTGCGCGAGGTTCCCGCTCTCCCAGCTCAGCAGGATCGAGTACTCCTGCGGGTTCGATAGCCGGAAGGCGGAGGTGATGCCGGCGAGCACCGCCCCGATCGCCACCCCGGCGAGGGTGAGCCGTTCGGGGGTGATCACCCCGGCGCCCAGGGTGCCGATCAGGAACACGGCGAGGGTCGCCACGAAGGCGCCCACCAGGGACGCGGCGACGAAGACGACGGGGGAGGAGACCCCCAGGAGCACGATCACGAGCACGATCGCGAAGGCCGCACCGGCGTTCACGCCGAGGATCCCCGGCTCGGCCAGCGGGTTGCGGGTCAGCACCTGCATCAGCGCGCCGGCCACCCCGAGGGCGGCGCCCGCGCTCAGGGCGATCACCGTGCGGGGCAGGCGGAGGTCGACCACGGCCGAATAGTCCTGGGCGACGACGCCGAGCGCCTGCGCGCGCTCCGGCGAGGACTGCCCGGACCCCAGATGTGTGAGCGAGTCGACGAGGATCCGGCTCACCGTCGCCGGGGGCACCAGGCGCGAGCCGACGTAGAGACTCGCCGCGCAGAGCAGGACCAGCGCGACCAGCGCGAGGCCTGTCGCGACCAGGCGCCGCGGGCGCGGTCCGGCGCTCCCGAGGCGGGCGCGGCGCGGGGCCGTGAGGGGTGAGCGTCCGGTCACAATCTGCTTCCCGAGGGGCTGAGGGGCCTGTTGGCCCCCTGAAGGGTAAGGGTAACCTCGCCTACGGTTCACCCGGGACCATCCCACACCTCACGGAGCACCCACCATGATCTCTCGCCGTTCCTTCGCCGCTGTCCTCGCTGCCGGCTCCGGCCTGGTGCTCGCCGCGTGCAGCGATTCCACGGCGGAGACCTCCGCCGACGGCCCGACCCGCGCAGGATCCGAGGGCGGGGCGTTCCCGGCGACGATCGATACGGCCTTCGGCGAGATCACCGTCGAGGCCACTCCCCAGCGCATCGTCGCGCTGGGATGGGGCGACGCGGAGACCGCGCTGTCCCTGGGCGTCCAGCCCGTCGGCGCGTCCGACTGGCTGGCGTTCGGCGGAGAGGGCGTCGGGCCCTGGGCCGCGGGCCTGTATGACACGGCGCCGACGCTCATCGAGACGCTCGAGCCCTCCTACGAGGCGATCGCAGCTCTGGAGCCGGACCTCATCCTCGACGTGAAGAGCTCGGGGGACCAGGACCGCTACGACCGGCTCTCCCAGATCGCCCCCACCGTGGGAGTCCCCTCCGGCGGGGAGAACTACCTCACGACCCCCGAGCAGCAGCTGACGATGATCGCGACGGCGCTCGGGGTCCCGGACGCGGCCGACGCCCTCCAGCGCGAGATCGACACCCTCTTCGTGGAGGCCGCCGCGCATCATGAGCAGTGGAAGGGCCTGAGCGTCGCCGCCGCAACCCGTACCTCCGAGGGCTGGGGCGCCTATGTCGAGGGCACCGAGCGGGTGGAGTTCCTCGAGCGCCTCGGGTTCGTGCTGTCGCCGACGATCGCGGAGCTCCCGGCTGCGGCGTCCGGCTTCAGCGTCGACATCTCCGCCGAGCAGCTCGACCTCCTCGACGCCGATCTCATCGTCGCGTTCCCGATCTACATCGAGACCACCGAGATCACCGAGGACCCGCAGTGGAAGGAGATCCCGGCGGTCGCCGACGGCCGCGCCGTCGTCATCGACGGCGATCTCTCCTCGGCCTATTCGCTGGGTTCCGTGCTCTCCACCAAGTACGCGGTCGAGAAGATGATCCCGCTCCTCGAGAAGGCGCTCGACGCCTGAGCACAAGGCACTCATCGGGCGCTTCCCGCCGCTGTGCCCAGACGGCCGACACGCGCAGACGGCTGACGGGCGCCGACGGCTGACAGGCGCAGACGGCCGACGGGCGTCGTGCACCAGACCGGTGCGCGGCGCCCGTCGGCGTCCAGGTGCTCAGCCGATCCGACAGAGACCCAGCCGATCCGAGAGGGACTCAACGGATCCCCGTGGGGATCAGCCGACGTCCGCGTCGCGGACCCTCTCCTGCCGGGCCACGGTGTCGCGGCCCTCGATGATGATGCGTCGCAGTCCGAAGGGGGCCTCCTCCGCGTCGGCGAGCCACGCATCGGCGTCGTCGAGCACTCCCTGCCCCCCGTAGGAGGAGGGGAAGTAGCCCGAGACGAGACGGTTGGCGATCTCGTTGGACCGCTCCGCCCACACCGTGCTGATCGCCGCGAAGTACCGCTGGCGGTACGGCGCGATCAGCGACTCGTCGACCACGCGCCGGAAGCCCAGGATGACGGCGGTGATCGACTCGTTGGCCAGGGTGTCCTTCTCCATGGTGCGCCGCCAGGCCTTCGCCTTGGAGACCTCCGTGGGCAGGGCGGCCTTCGCGGTCAGGGCGCTCTTGCGGCCGGACTGGGTGTCGTCGGAGGCGAGCTGCTCGTCGATGCCGGCGACGTCGATCCCGCCGAGCACGGCGAGGGAGATCACGAGCTTCCAGCGCAGATCGGTGTCGATGCTCCGGCCGGGGAGCGTGATCGATCCGCCCAGGAGACCCTCGAGGGTCCCGCGGTGCTCGTCGGAGCGGGCGAGCCGGGCGAAGGACTCCACGAACTGGAGCTGGGCGTCGGACCCTTCGTCGGCGCCCTGGGCGAGCTCCCACACCGCGCTCGCGGCATCGAGTGTGCGCCGGATGCGCTGATCCGGGGCGGCGTAGGGACCGGCGACGGTCTCGAGCTGCTGCAGCAGGGTGCGCACCACGGAGGAGGAGTCCTCGCCGGTGATGTTGGCGAGCACGAGCTGCTGGTACCGGCGGCTGGGCAGCTCGCCGTCGCGCACCATGTCCCAGGCGGAGGACCACAGCAGGGTGCGGGCCAGCGGATCGTCCAGATCGCGCAGGTGATCCATGGCGACGGCGAGGGAGTCGTCGTCCAGGCGCACCTTGGCGTAGGCGAGGTCGCCGTCGTTGACGAGCCACAGGTCGGCGCGCTTCCCGACGAGGTCGGGCACGTCGGTGAGGTCGCCGTCGACGTCGATCTCCACGGACGACGTGCGGGCGAGCGTGCCGCCCTCGAGGGAGAATCCGCCCACCTGCAGACGGTGGGGGCGCAGAGTCGGGTGCTCCGGGGGAGCGGTCTGCTGGATCGCGAAGCTGGTCACCGTGCCGTCCTCGGCGCGTTCGATCAACGGGCGCAGGGTGTTGACGCCGGCGGTCTGCAGCCACAGCTTCGACCAGGTGCTGAGCTCGCGTCCGCTGGTGGCCTCGAGCTCGACCAGCAGATCCGTGAGCTCCGTGTTGCCCCAGGCGTGCTTGGCGAAGTAGGCGCGCACCCCGGCGAAGAACTCGTCCCGGCCCACATAGGCGACCAGCTGGCGCAGCACCGAGGCGCCCTTGGCGTAGGTGATGCCGTCGAAGTTGGTCTCGACCGCCTCGAAGTCGACCATGTCGGCGACGATCGGGTGGGTGGAGGGGAGCTGGTCCTGCTGGTAGGCCCAGCCCTTCTCGGAGAGGGCGAAGGTGGTCCAGGAGTCCGTCCAGCGGGTGACCTCGGCGCTGGCGAGCGTGGAGGCGTACTCGGCGAAGGACTCGTTCAGCCACAGGTCGTCCCACCAGCGCATGGTGACCAGGTCGCCGAACCACATGTGGGCGAGCTCGTGGAGGATCGTGAGGTCGCGGCGCTCGCGCACCGCGTCGGAGACCTCGGAGCGGAACACATACGACTCCACGTAGGTGATCGCGCCGGGGTTCTCCATCGCTCCCATGTTGTATTCCGGGACGAAGATCTGGTCGTACTTGCGGAACGGGAAGTCCTGGTCGAAGGCCTCCTCGTAGAAGTCGATGCCGGCCTTGGTCACGTCGATGACGTTCTGTGCGTCGACGTGCTCGGCGAGGGAGGCGCGGGCGAAGACGCCCATCGGCACGGTGCGGCCGTCGCGGGTGGTGATCGCCCCGGTGCCGCCCTGGTAGTTGCCGGCGATCAGCGCGACGAGGTAGGTGGAGATCCGCTCGGTGGGATCGAAGGACCAGGTGGCGCTCCCAGCAGCCGTGCCGTCCGCGGCGGGGGACGGGTTCGGGGTCGGGGCGTTGGAGATGACTCGCCAGTGCTCGGGGGCGGTGACCGTGAGCTGGAAGGTGCCCTTGAGGTCGGGCTGTTCGAAGCAGGCGAACATGCGGCGGGCGTCGGAGACCTCGAACTGGGAGTAGAGGTACACCTCGTCGTCGACCGGATCCACGAAGCGGTGCAGACCCTCGCCGGTGTTCATGTAGTTCCCCTCGGCGAGGATCCGCAGCACGTTCTCGCCCTCGGCGAGGGCGGGCAGTCGCACCCTGGCGCCGTCGAAGCGGGAGGCGGGATCGGCCAGCAGCTCGCCGTTGAGCTCGATCTCCTGCACCGCCTTCGCGATCAGGTCCACGAACGTCTCCTGCGCCGTGGTGGACGAGAAACGGATGGTGGTCTCGGTCAGGAACGTCTCCGGGCCCGTGGTCAGGTCCAGCCGGATGTCGTAGGAGTCGGTGCTGAGGAACGAAGCGCGGCTGCGCGCTTCGTCGCGCGTGAGGTTCTCGGATGCCATGGTGTCCATCCTGCCACCGTCACCGGGATGATCCTGGCCGAACGGGCAACGGGACGTGCTGAGTGCGGCCGATATTCCTCGGACACCTCGGCCGTAGGTGGGTAAGGTCCGACCAAGCCGACCCAGGATGACAATGAAGCTTCCCCGCGCGCTCTCGGGCCTCGAGTCATCCTCGGAGGTGCGTTCTGGAGCCTGCGCCAGGCGGTGCGGAGCAATCCGAGATGGGTGGCCCTGGCGGCTCTCGCCTCGCTCCTTCTGGCGCTGATCCCGGCGGCGCAGGTGAGCGTGGTCGCCTGGGTCGTGGAGTCCGCGGCAGGGTCGACCTGGACGGATGCACTCGTGCCGGTGCTGGTGCTGACAGCCCTGGTCGGTCTGAGTCAGGTGGTCTCGAGCGCGGAGAACCTGACCGGTCAGCGCGCGAGCCTGCGACTGCGCTCGGACCTCGTGCGACGCACCGCGGCGACCGCAGCGGTGCTCACCCCGAGGCGGATCGCCGACTCCCGCGTCCACGCCCTCGTGGAAGGCGGGAGGAACAGCACCTTCGAGCTGGCCCGCGGCCCGATCTCCGTGATCAGCGCGCTGTCCGCGATCGTCGCCGCGATCGCTCTGGGTGCAGCGCTCCTGCCGTTCTCCGCGCTCGCGGCGGGACTCGTGGTCCTCGCCCTCGTCCCCAGTCTGATCACGTTCTCGTGGGCGGCGCGGATGCAGGACGAGCAGTTCGAGGAGGAGACCCGCCACGCCTTCCGTGCCCGCTACCTGCTCGACCAGCTCATCGACCGTCGTACAGCGAGCGAGCTCGCGACGCTCGGCACCGGCCCCAAGGTGGCGGCGAAAGCGAACGACGCGCACGGCCGCGCGACCGAGATCCTCGACCGCACCTATGCACGGCTCCTGAAGGGCGAACTGCTCGGGGGCGTCGCCACGGCTCTGCTTCTCGGCGGCGCGCTGATCGCCGTGCTGAATGCAGGAGCCGGGTCCGGAGGACTCATAGCGGGCGTGCTCGGCGTGATCGCCGGACTGCAGGCCACACGCGGGGCGGGGTTCGCGCTCGGCGATGTCATCTCCGTGGCCCCGAAGATCGTCCGCTTCCGTGAGCTGGAGGGGCTCGCAGACACCGCGCCCACGCAGCACGTCGTCCGCGACGTCGGCTCCCTCGAGGCGCACGGACTGTCGATCACCTATCCCGGCGGCGCGAGGCCCGCTGTACAGGATGCGAGCCTCCGCGCCGAGGCGGGGGAGATGATCGCCCTGGTCGGCGTCAACGGCGCGGGCAAGACCACGCTGGTCTCCGCCCTGATGGGCATCGTCGAGCTCGATTCCGGCGGCGTCGGACACGGCGTCGTCGAGATCGACGGAGTCGACGCCGGCGAGCTCTCGGCTGCCGAGCGCCTGGGGCGCTTCGGTCTGGTCACCCAGGAGTTCGGCCGCTACGAGATGACGGTGCGCGACGCGGTCGCCCTGGGCACCCCGCGGGACGACGTGGCCGACGAGGAGATCTGGCAGGCCCTGGATGCGGCGCGCGCGGGCGATCTCGTCCGCCGCCTCCCGGAGGGCCTGGACACGATGCTCGGCCCGCAGTTCGACGGGGTGGGCCTCTCCGGAGGGCAATGGCAGCGGATCGCCCTGGCTCGGATCCACCTGCGCGGCGCGGGGATCCGTGTGCTCGACGAGCCCACGTCGGCGATCGACGCCGAGGCGGAACAGGAGGTCTTCGCCCAGCTGCGGGAGACGGCGGCCGGGCACATCACGATCGTCGTCTCGCACCGGGCGTGGACGCTGCGCGGCATGGACCGCATCCATGTGCTGGAAGAGGGCCGGATCGTGGAGGCCGGCACCTACGAGCAGCTCCTCGCACCCGGGACCCGGTTCGCGGAGATCTTCGCCCAGCAGCTGACCTGATCAGCCCAGCCGAGCCCAGCCGAGCCCAGCCGAGCCCAGCCGAGCCCAGCCGAGCCCAGCCGAGCCCAGCCGAGCCCAGCCGAGCCCAGCCGAGCCCAGCGCGAACACGTCACCGTCGCGTGAGGTCGAGATCCCAGGTGTAGTGCTCGGGCAGGGACGGCACGGGCCACTTCGGATCCGGGAAGAAGTACTCGTATCCGGCGGAGAAGGGGTAGGACCAGGCGGCGATGTGCTGCTCGGCCTCGCGGCCCGCGGCCCGGATGGACTCGATCTCTTCGGGGGAGAAGTACCCGGTGCGCTCGGCGCCCTCCAGCTCGTCCTCGTCCTTGTAGTGCCAGTCGCGGCGCGGCAGCACGACCAGGTCGAGCACGAGGTCCCGGGTACGTACCCCTTCGTCGGTGCGCTCGTACGGGGTCTCGAGGTTGATGTAGTAGCAGCCCAGCGAGCCGTCGTCCTTGTAGAACAGCCACACGGAGTACGGCTTGTCCGGCAGGGCGATCATGAGGATGCCGTTCCCGGTCCACAGCTGCTTGGACTGCAGCC
Organism: Brachybacterium sp. 107; assembly: GCF_052379725.1. Classification (NCBI taxonomy): domain Bacteria; kingdom Bacillati; phylum Actinomycetota; class Actinomycetes; order Micrococcales; family Dermabacteraceae; genus Brachybacterium; species Brachybacterium sp. 107. The sequence continues at coordinate 70,909 of NZ_JBQSYW010000012.1, forward strand.
GGGGCGCGGTGAACATCCCCTCGTCACCGGCGCGGCGCAGCGCTGCACCGGACTCGAGGACGGGCAGCAGCACCTCGGTGCCGGGCGCGATCCAGAGCGCCATGCCGCGGTCGTCGTCCAGCACGACGGTGCCGGGGCGGACGGTGCGGGTGGAGTGCTGAGAGGTGTAGTAGGTCCAGGTCACCTGGTCGCCAGGCGACCAGCGTGGGGAGGAAGACATGGTGGTGATCCCGGCCGGATCGGCCTCCACGGACGCCCCGTACCGACCGGCCATCGGGCCGGGGCTGCTCTGCCCGTGAAGGGGTAGGCGTATGGGGCGACCATACCGCCTGCCCCGGGACCGTGCGGGCGGCGCGCCGGTTCCGGGTGGCAGCGCCCGGCCCGGGAGACGACTGCGGGGCCGCCACCGAGGTGACGGCCCCGCGAGCGCGTCAGGCGACGACAGCCAGGCGACGACCGGTCAGGCGGCGGAGGCGCCGCGCAGCTGGGCGGCCAGCGGGCAGTCCATCGGATCGGCGTGGCCGAGGCCCACCCGGTTGAGGTACTTGATGATGATCCCGTAGGACGTGATCAGGTTTGTCTCGGTGTAGATGATCCCGCGCTCGGCGCAGAACTGCTTGACGATCGGCTTCGCCTTGCGGAGGTTCGCCGAGGGCATGCGGGGGAACAGGTGGTGCTCGATCTGCAGGTCCAGCCCGCCCATCGCCCAGTTCATCAGCAGGCCGCCCTTGATGTTGCGGCTGGTGAGGACCTGGCGGCGCAGGAAGTCGACCTCGAGTCCCTTGGGGATCAGCGGCATGCCCTTGTGGTTCGGTGCGAAGGAGGAGCCCATGTAGACCCCGAAGACGGCCATCTGCACACCGAGGAAGGCCAGGCCCATGCCGAGCCCCAGGGTGGAGAGCACGATCGCGGGGAACCCGATGACGCGCACCAGCACGAGCGCCATCTCGACCTTGCGGTGCTTGACCTTCTCGTTCTTGAGCAGGGCCGTGATCCCCTCGTAGTGCAGCACGAAGCCGAACAGGGTGAGGATCGGGAAGAAGGCCCAGCCCTGTCGCTTCGCGAACCAGGCCATGAAGCCGGTGCGCTGGGCCTGCTCCTCGGGCACGAACACCAGCACCCCGCCGGCGATGTCGCCGTCGCGGCCCACGGTGTTGGGGTTCGCATGGTGCTTGTTGTGCTTGCGGGTCCACCAGGCGATGGCCAGTCCCACCACGAGGTTCCCGATGATGCGGGAGAACCAGGCGTTGCGCTTGCCGGAGGAGAAGACCTGCTGGTGCGCGGCGTCATGGCCGATGAACGCGGCCTGCGTGAAGAGGATCCCGAAGAGCGCGGCGACGGCGAGCTGCCACCAGGTGCTGCCCAGGGTCAGCAGCAGCACGAAGGCACCCACGAGGGCAAGGCCCAGGAGCACGGTGCGAAGGATGTAGGAGCGGACGTTGCGACCCATCAGGCCGGCGTCCTTCACCCGCTGCGAGAGCTCGAAGTAGTCCTTGGTCTGGGCTGCGGCCCGAGACCGGACCGGAGGCCGAGTCTGGGCCGGAGGCCGCTGTGCAGTGGTCGTCATGCCGATGACGCTACTGCTGAGGCATACCTCCTTGCGTCCCTCCTCGGAGCGAACCTGCACCCCCTACCGGGGTAGGGGGTGCACGATCGGGATCTGCGCGGAGATCGCATATCCGCCGTCGGGCGTGGGCCCTGCGTGCACGGAGCCCCCGAGGGCGGAGACCCGCTCGTGGATGCCTGCCAGACCCAGCCCGGATCCGGGGATATGGTCCTGCTCGGACTCGGGCGCGACATTGGAGACGTCCACCAGCAGTGCTCTCTGCGGGGCCTCGGAGACAGAGACCGACACCGCGATCGCGGCGCCGTGCGCATGGCGCAACGCGTTGCTCATCGCTTCCTGCACCACCCGATAGGCGGTCAGGCCGACTGTCGGGGGGACCTCCACCGCGACCAGGTCGGCGCTGATCGAGGCACCCGTGGCGCGGCTCGCCTCGACCAGCTCGGCGACGTCGGCCAGACCGGGCATCGGCATGTCGTCGAGGGCGTCGTCGGTGCGCAGGGTCGCCAGCAGCGAACGCATCTCCCCGAGCGCCTGCCGGGAGGAGGCGGCGATGTCCTCGAACTCCTGCTCGGTCTGGGCATCGAGACCCGAGAGCCGGAACTTCGCGGTGCCCGCCTGCACGGTGATGACCGACATCGAATGCGCCACCACGTCGTGCAGCTCGCGCGCGATGCGGCTGCGCTCCTCGAGCTCGTAGCGCCGACGCATCTGGTCGGCGCCCCGGGACTGCGCCTCCTCGACCTGCGAGCTGATCAGCAGCCACTGGCGCACGGTGATCCCCAGCAGCACCACGCCGCCGCTGATCGCCACCAGCACCACGCCGTTGGTGGTGACGACTCGCAGCGAGTCGTCCGCCCGGATGGCGGGTTCCGAGATCATCAGGGAGATGAGGGTGAGCAGAGCGCCGCCGGACCAGGTCGAGACCGCCCAGAACCAGCGGTGGAAGACCGCCAGCACGGCGAGGGTCAGGCAGTGGGCCAGCAGGGCGGTCACCGGCCACGGCCAGGGGAGGCCCTCCGAGGCCGACGCCGTGACCAGGATCGTCGCGGCCGCTGCGACGATGCTCAGGGAGAGTCCGGCCCACGGCCATCGCACGGCCAGCACTCCGGCGAGGGCGGCGGCGATCGACACCAGCATCGCCACGGCCGGGTGCACGGAGTACAGGCTGGCCGTGACCGGCCAGCTCACCACCACCAGCACGAAGCTGATGAAGGCGACCGTCATCCAGGTCCATGCACCTTCCCGCAGCCCGGCGTCGACGGTGAGCACCTTGGGCGGTGCGGGAGAGCCGCGGCGGCGGGATCCCGGGACCGCCCCGCCGAGCAGCGGCACGGAGACCACGACGTCCAGGAGCGCCAGCGCACGCACCATCGCCGGGAAGGAGAGGGCCAGTGCGAGGCCGAGGACCAGGGCGAGGGACCACTGGCCGGGAACCGGGGTGCCGCCTGGTGGCAGCGCCCGCCCCCACAGCCAGTAGCTGAGGCCGGCCAGGGCGAGCGCCGCCCAGGCGAGCGTGACCCCGACGGTCAGCACGCGCACCGGGAGGGCGATGAGGGCCTCGAAGGCCAGGTCGAGCCAGCGACGCGGATCGGTGACCAGACGCAACAGTCCGCGGGGACCGCGCCCTCGGGGCCGATAGCTCGGAGGCTTGATCTCGACGCCCCAGCGCCTCAGGCGGGCACGATCGAGCTGCGCGTACACCGAGGCCAGAGCCAGGGTGAGCGGGAACAGCACCACTCCGATCCAGACGATGGCGAGGGCGGCGGAGATCGCGGCCAGGGGCAGCAGCACCGCGATCGCGAGCAGGGTCAGGGCGAGGCCCGGCAGCACGAAGGCGAGGTCGTGGCCCAGGCGGCGCAGGCTGTGTCGATCAGGAACGAGGAACACCCAGGGGTCCTCTCGGGAAGCGGGGATACTGTGGCGCCATGGTTCCCCCTGAGCAGGCTGTCATCCGTGTGCTGATCGTCGACGACCAGTCGATGATCCGTGGCGGCTTCGAGGCGCTGCTGAATGCGCAGGACGGGATCGAGGTGGTGGGCACTGCGGGTGACGGGGCCGGGATCGTCGAGGTGGTGCGCCGTCTGCGCCCCGATGTGGTGCTGATGGATATCCGCATGCCGCACGTCGGGGGCCTGGATGCGACCCGCATGGTGCTCGCGATGCCGGGGACGCCTCCGAAGATCATCATGCTGACCACCTTCGATGCCGATGAGTATGTGTTCGCCGCGCTGCGGGCCGGGGCGAGCGGGTTCCTGCTCAAGGATTCCACACCCGACGAGCTCGTCCAGGCGGTGCGTGTCGTCGCGGGTGGCGATTCGTTGCTCGCGCCCCGCGTCACCCGGGCTCTAATCGCCGATTTCGTGGCGCGTCCTGAGCGCAGCGCGCGGGACGAGGCGAGCCTGGCGGCGCTCACGGAGCGCGAGATCGACGTGCTGCTGCTGGTGGCGCGCGGGCTCGCGAACCGGGAGATCGCCCAGGAGCTGGTGATGGCCGAGCAGACGGTGAAGTCCCATGTCTCCCGCATGCTCTCCAAGCTGATGCTCCGCGATCGCACCCAGCTCGTGGTCGCCGCCTACGAGTCCGGGCTGGTGCGCGCCGGGCGGTGACGCCCTGGGCGCACCAGCAGCGCCCGACGAGCCGGCTCGGTCACTCGAGCGCTCGCCCCAGCAGCTCCTGAAGCTCTGCTCACCTCTGCCTCGGTGCCACTCCCTGTGCCAGGGGTCAGCCCAGGGCCGTCCACACGAGCGCGCCGGCACCGATCAGGCACAGCAGCGAGATCATCAGCAGAAGCACTCCGACCCAGGCACCGCGCCGGGAGCGGGGTGCCTGCGTCGGTGAGGGACGGGGTGAGGGTCGTGCGTCGTCCGGGACCTGGTTCGGGGCGTCGTCCGGGACGTGGTTCGGGACGTGGTTCGGGACGGGCCGCTGGGCGTGGGGATCCTGAGGGGTCGCCTCGTGCACGAACAGCTCCGTGGCGCCCTGGGGACCCGCGGCCGTGCGCTGCGGACCCGCGGCCGTGCGCTGTGGACCAGGGGCAGGGCGACGATCCGGGCTCGGAGCGCTGCGCCCGTCGGCCCCGGCGGAACCCGCGGAGCCGACAGAACCGCCGGCCGGCCCCGATCGGGCCTGGAGCCGCTCATGGAGGCCGGGTGCGAGGCCGGCGAGCGACGCCGGACCGTCCAGCGGCACCTCACGCAGCTCGCCGCCCGCCTCGATCCGGTCGACGACCTCGAAGCGCTCGCCCTCGGCGGTGCGGGACCAGGCGGAGACGGGCTCCGCCAGGAGAGGGATCGTGTCGCGGGCCCGCGCGGCCGACGGGCGCCGGGCCGGATCCGTCGCGAGCATCGCGCGCAGGAGCTCCCCGAGTGGTGCCGCCGCTGGATCGGAGCTGCCTGACAGGGCGTCGGTGACCCTCTGCGGAGCCGTCGACGGCGAGGGGCGCTCCCGCGGAGGCAGCGGGGCGAGGGCTTCGAGCGCGCAGGCCGCCGCCGCCCACACGTCCTGTGCGGCGGAGGTCCCTCCGCCCGCGAGGATCTCCGGGGCCATGAAACCGGGTGTGCCGTGCACGAAGCCGGTCTCGGTCAGGCGCACGTCGCTCACGTGCAGCGCGATGCCGAAGTCCGCGAGCAGCAGGTGCGGAGCACCGTCCCCGGTGGCATCGAGCAGCAGGTTCGCGGGCTTCACGTCGCGGTGCACCCACTGGGAGGCGTGCATCGCGGCGAGGGCGTCCAGGAGCTGCCGCAGCAGCTGTGCCACCAGCGAGGGGGACAGCGCCCCGTGGTCGGCGAGGGCCCCGGCCAAGGTGCCGCCGTGCACGAGGGGCATCACCAGCACGACCGTGTCGTCCTCCGCGACCCAGGTGTACGGGGGCAGGAGGTGCGGGTGGGCGCCCAGGCCCTGGGCGGTGCCGACCGTCTGCTCGCGCACGAAGCGCAGCACCTCGGCGCCGTCGCGCTGACGCATGACCTTGGCCGCGCAGATCGCGCCGTACCGCCGATCGATCGCACGCCAGAGCGACCCGGAGGCGCCTCGGGCGAGGGGATCGAGCAGCTCGATGCGGCCGGCGATGACATCGGACATGATGGTGGTCATGCTAGGGCACCGCACCCGGAGGTGACGGCAGCGTTCGAGATGGCAAATAGGATGTCGCCCGCAGGTCCTGACCGTCCTGACCGTCCTGACCGTCTTGACCGCCCTGATCGCCTTGACCTGCCGTGCCGCCCTGACCTGCCGGGCCGCCCCGAACCCGATGCCCCGACCGACCCCGAGGAGCGCGTATGACCCGCCGAGCAGACCACCGTGGGCCGCTGTCCGCTCTGCTCGCGGCGTCCCTCGTGCTGGTCGGCGGTTCCCTGCTCGTCGGCGGTCCCGTCCTGGTCGCTGCGCCGACTGCGGCACTCGCGGACCCGACCCCCGACGCCGAGCTGCCCGCCTACGCCTATGCGGCCGACGGGGAGCAGGTCGAGGGCGGAGGATCCCTCGCCCAGGCGGTGGCCGTCGCGCCCGGGATCCACCTCGACAGCTTCGCGCAGGGCGCGCAGGAGGAGTTCGGGGACGGCACCACGAAGTACTACCGGGTCACGGTCGAGGACGGGCAGCGGGTGCGCACCGCCGCGACGATCGCCGCGCCGCCCTACCCCGACGGCCTGCCCGAGGGCTACGAGGGCCTGGACCTGCGGATCTCCTACCTGACAGCCGGGGGCGACAGCTGCGACGACGGCGGCGCGTCCAGCTCCGGCGCGACGATGACCGGCGACGGCCCGATCACCACCAGCGCGATCTCCGGCGCGGTGGGCCCGGACGGGTGCACGGGCACCGAGCTGTTCGTCCAGGTCACCCGCACCGGGCTGCGCGCGGCCGACGAGCCCCTGCCGGTGGAGATCCAGGTCGCGATCCAGCCTTCGGGCATCGGCGGCGGGTCACCGTCGGTGGACGAGGAGATCGAGGACGACGGCGCCTCACCGGTCGCCCCGACCACGGACGAGCCCATCGAGCTGGGCCGCTCCTTCGCGTCGGCGACCCCGCTCGAGCCCGGCTCGTACGTCGTCGAGCTGGTGCCGGGGGAGAGCGGACTGGTCCGGATCCCGGTGCAGGAGGGGCAGCGTCTGCGGTGGCGCACCGAGATCACCTCCCAGCCCGAGGGTGCGGGGGAGCTCTCCCTCCTCGCCTTCAACGCCGCGCGGGAGACCGTGACGGTCGGCGGCGGCTCCTGGCAGCTGTCCGACTACGATTCGATCGTCGGCGGCGGTATGCCCGCCCCGGTGGATCGCGGCAACCGCAGCTCGGAGCTGTCCGGGGTGCAGTCCGCCTGGCTGCCCGGGACGCACACGATCCAGCTCCACCGCCTGCAGCGGGCGGCCGGCGCCGACCCCGCCGGTGACGAGCCGGTCACCCTCATCCTCACCCTCGAGGTCGAGGGGGATGTCGCAGCGGATGCCGCCGACGGCACCGTGCTCGAGCTCGGGGACACCACCTCGGGCTCCTCCCCGGGCGGGTTCCTCGGTCTCGACGGCGCTCTGGGGCGCGTCGCCCTGTTCGTCGCGGCCGGTCTGCTCACGCTGATGGCGGCGGTGACCGGGGTGGCCGCGGTGCTGGTGCTGCGCCTGCGGCGCCGCTGACAGCCAACTCAGCCGCCTCAGCCAGCCCAGCCGACTCAGCCGGCCCAGGCCTCCCACAGCCGGGCGTAGACCCCGCCGCGCCCGACGAGCTCGTCATGGGACCCCTGCTCCACGACGCTGCCGTCGGCCATCACCAGGATGCGGTCGGCGACCATCGCCTGGGACAGACGGTGGGCGACGATGATCGTGGTGCGACCCCTGGCCACCTCGAGGGCGGCGCGCTCGAGCACTCGGGCTCCGGAGGAGCCCTCGTCGGCCGTGGCCTCGTCGAGCACCAGCACCGCCGGGTCCTGGAGGGAGATGCGGGCCAGGGCCAGCTGCTGGGACTGCTCGGCCGTGAGCCGCTCGCCCTTCTCGCCGACCTCGGTGTCCAGACCGCGCGGGAGGCGATCGGCCCAGACCGTGGCGTCCACCCGCTCCAGCGCCGCCCACAGCTCCTCGTCGGTCGCCGTCGGGCTCGCCAGGCGGAGATCCTCGCGCAGGGTCCCCCGGAACACGTGGACGTCCTGGCTGACGATCGAGGAATGGGCGCGGCCCGCTTCGATGTCGGCCCGGGTGAGGTCCGCGCCGCCATGCAGCACCCGGCCATGACGGGGCTCGAGGGTTCCGGCGATGATCGCCGCGAGCGTCGACTTGCCGGCGCCGGAGGCACCCACCAGGGACACCACCTCGCCGGGGGCGATGTCGAGGTCGATCGGCCGCAGCACGATCCGCTCCTCGCCGTCCTGGTCGGTGCCGTACGCGTGAGAGACGTCCTCGAGGCGGATCGACGCGTCCAGGGGCTTCTCGTCACCGGGGGAGGAGGCCAGGTCGATCGACTCGATGACTCCCACCATCCGGGTCAGGCTCGCCGCCGCGGACTGCACGTCGTCCAGGGAGAAGATGAGGTTCATCATCGGCCAGAGCAGGCTGATCAGGTACAGCGCGGCCGCGGTGACCAGGCCGATCGGTGCGCCGCCCACGTGGACCATGACGTAGCCCAGCACGAGCACCAGGGCGATCGAGAGGTTCTCCGGCCACACCACGATCTTCACCAGGCGGGTCACGAGGGTCATGACGCGCATGCCGAGCACGGCGGCCGTCTCCGAGAGGACGGCGACGTGACGGGTCTCGCGACGTTCGATGCCGTAGGCGTGGACGGTGGGGATGCCGTGGATGGCCGAGAGCAGACCCTGGGCGCGGGCGCCCATCGCGACGCGCTCGCGCCGGTAGATGGGGGCGGTCTTGCGCAGATACCACAGGGCGCTGATCAGGTACATCGGCACCACGAGCACCACGAGGAGCAGCAGCCAGGGGGAGAGGGCCACCATGCCGACCAGGGTCACGGTGACGTAGAAGCCCATCTGGATCAGGTTCGGGACCACGTTGTTGACCGCGCGGGCGGTGACGTCGACGTCGTCGGCGACCCGGGAGAGGGCGTCGCCGATCCCGGTGACCTCCATGCTCTGGGCAGGGAGGTCGAGGGCACGGTCAATGACGTCCTCGCGCATCCCGGCGAGCACCCGCTGTCCGAGACCGCTGACCAGCGCCCATCCGAGCGCGGAGAAGGCGGCCTGCAGCACCCCGGCGAGCATGATCAGGGCGCCCTGGCGCCAGATCGCGTCGGAGCCGGCCCCGTTCTGGACCAGGTCGACGGTGGTGCCGATCAGGCGCGGCATCCACGCCGCGGCGACCGCGCCGGCGGTCACGACCAGCAGGGTCAGCGTCGTCATCAGCCAGAAGCGGCGCAGCCTGCCGGCGAGATGGCGGACCGAGACGCCGACGGTGGCGATGGGCAGGATCTGGGCGTGCTCGTCGAGCTGGCGACGCGCGGTGGCGTCGCTCTCCAGCAGCTCCTCGGGGTCGGCGTCCCAGTCGACGATGCTGAGGTCGGCGGTCATCGCTGCACCATCTTCCGGTAGTCGTCGTGGTCCATGAGGTCGTCGTGGGTGCCGTGCCCGGCCAGGCCGCCGGCGCTGACGAAGGAGACGCGATCGGCCGCGCGCAGCAGCGCGGGCGACCTCGTCACCAGCAGCGTCGCGCGGTCGGGGGCGCGACGCGCGGCCACCAGGGCCTCGGCGATCGCCTGCTCGGTGACGGCGTCGACCGCGGTGGTCGGGTCGTGCAGCACGAGCACGGGCGCATCGGCGGCGACCGCTCGGGCCAGGGCGATGCGCTGACGCTGCCCGCCGGAGAGGTTCGCGCCGCGGTCCAGGATGCGGGTGTCATAGCCCTCGGGCAGAATCCGCAGCAGGTCGTCGGCGCCGGCCGCGTGCAGGGCGGCATCGGCCCAGGCATCGGGATCGGAGCCGTCCGTGGGCGGGGCGAGCACCGATTCGGGGGCACGGGTCGCGAGCTGCTCGCGCAGCGTGCCGTCGAACAGGTCCACGACGTGGGGCTCGACGAGCAGGTCCGCCCGGGTGGTGAAGCGGTTCCCCGGGGTGACCTCGTCGCCGCCCAGGAGCACGACAGGCTGCTCGGTGCGGCCGGCGATCGCCTCGATCAGCGCATCGGCGTCCCGGGCATCAGCGCAGGCGATGGCGACGACCTCTCCATCGGGCACGGTGAGGTCCAGGCCCCGCAGGGATCCGCTGTCGGGGCCGCGCAGCTGCAGGCCACCGGTTCCCGGACGGCGCTCGCCGGGGCTCCGCTCCCCGCGCTCGTCACGCGCGAGCGCCAGGCGCTCCACGGCGAGCTCGGGGTCGTCGATCTCCCGGCCCAGATCGGCCAGCAGGTCCCGGACGCGCCGCGCGGAGGTGGACATGCTCGCCCACCACACGGGCAGCCCCGAGAGGCCCTGCAGCATGCCCATGTTCGAGCGGGCCACGCCCACCACGGCGATGAGGGTGCCGATGGTCATGTCTCCGGCGACGGTCCGCTGGGACGCGATGATCACGACGGCCGCCATCATGGCCGCGGTGACCAGGGTGGTCAGACCGCTCGAGACTCCGGAGAAGCGGGCGTTGACCAGCGCGGCGTCGAGCGCCGTGCGGGAGCGACGGCGGTACTGGGCGCGCGCCCTGCTCTGCACCCCGAGGCCCTGGAGCACGCGCAGGCCATGGACCAGGTCCGTCGCGGTCGCGGCGGCGTCGGCCGACTTCGACTGCTGGGCGTCGTAGCGCGCGGACAGCACTGGGCTGATCACCCGCACCACGACGACCATGACGATGATCCCCACGAGCGTTGCGAAGCCCAGCCACAGGTCGAGGATCGCGAGCCAGACGCCCGCGGCCACGACCACGGCCGAGGCGGGGAAGGCCCAGGGCAGCATGTCCATGATGTCCGAGGCCTTGTCGGCGTCCGAGGTGGCGATGGAGAGCACCTCGCCGGCGGGCCGCTCGACCTGGCGGGAGCGCGGGTCCAGCACCGCCGCGGTCACGGCGACGCGCAACCGGTGACGCTCGAACATCCGGGCGCGCTGGCTGGCCTCGAACATGACCGTCCAGGCCCAGGTGCTCAGCAGGCGCAGCACGAAGATGCCGATCGCGCCGCCCACGGTGATCCGCAGGCTGCCCTGCACGATCCCCGCGTCGATGATCAGGCCCATGAGGACGGGGACCAGCATGTCCACGCCCTCGACGACGAAGGAGAGCGCCATGATCCAGGGGATCGAGCGGCGGTGGTTGCGGACGATCGAGCGCATCACCCCGCGCGTGGGAGCGGGGGCGGAAGGGGTGGGGGACGACGCGAGGAGCACCTGATGATCCAACAGCCACGGAGCAGAAGGCGCAACAGCATTTCCCCGGGGGCGGTGAGAGAATGGTCCTGTCATTGCCCTGAGGGAAGGAATCCTGCCGTGAGTGCACGTCCTGTCGAGCTCTTCGTCGATCCTGTCTGCCCCTTCGCCTGGATGACCAGCCGGTGGCTGCTCCACGCCGCGACGGTGCGCGATATCGCTCCGACCTACTCGGTCATGTCGCTCTCCGTGCTCAACGAGGGCCGCGATCTGGATGCGGACTACCGCCGGATGCTCGACGACTCCTGGGGCCCGGCACGGCTCGCGATCCAGATCGTGAGCACGCAGGGCTCCGAGGCCTTCGCACGCTGGTACACCGCCTGGGGTGAGCGGTATCACGTCGGCGGTCAGCAGGAAGACCGTCGTGCGGTCGCCGTCGCCGCCCTCGAGGCCGCCGAGCTGCCCGCCGAGCTCATCGACGTCTACGAGCCGGTCGCCGGCGACGCGACCGACGTCGCCCTGCGCGCCTCGCACGACAGCGCGATCTCCCGGGTCGGCGACGAGGTCGGCACCCCGGTCATCTCCTTCGGCGACACAGGAACCGCTCAGTCCGGCACCGCCTACTTCGGCCCCGTCGTGTCTCCGTCGCCCAAGGGCGAGGACGCCGGTCGCCTCTTCGACGCTCTGGAGACGCTGTCCACCCTCGACGGCTTCTATGAGCTCAAGCGCTCCCGCACCGGCGGCATCGACTTCAGCTGACCGCTGACCGCTGACCGCGACGCCCGTCGTCGCCGCTTCTGAGAACAGTCCTGCTGAGAACCAGAGAAAGAGACATCACCCCATGCATGTGCACATCGGTACCGACCACGCCGGCTTCGAGCTGAAGAACCGCCTGGTCGCAGCGCTGCAGAACAAGGGCCACGAGGTCACCGACCACGGTGCCCACGCCTTCGACGCCCTCGACGACTACCCGCCGTTCTGCACCGATGTCGGCGAGGCCGTCGTGGCGGATGCCGGCTCGCTGGGAATCGTCATCGGTGGCTCCGGCAACGGTGAGCAGATCGCCGCGAACAAGGTGACGGGGGTGCGCGCCGCCCTGGTCTGGAACGAGGACACCGCGCGCCTGGCCCGCCAGCACAACGACGCCAACGTGATCTCCGTCGGGGCGCGCCAGCACTCCGAGGACGAGCTCGAGGCCCTCATCGACCTGTTCCTCGCCGAGCCGTTCACCGGCGAGGAGCGCCACCAGCGCCGCATCGACCTCATGGCCCGCTACGAGGAGACCGGCGGCTACGGGTCCGACACCGCAGCCGCGCCCGCAGGCGCCTGATGCCCGAGGGGCACACCGTCCACCGGCTCGCAGCGGCGCTGCGGGCCGGTTTCGGCGATCAGAGGGTCCGCACGTCCAGCCCGCAGGGCAGATTCTCCGAGGCGGCGGACCTCGACGGCTGGGTGCTCGCGGACGCCGAGGCCGTGGGCAAGCACCTCTTCCTCGCCTTCGTCCCGGACGCCTCCGTCGAGGCGGGCGCTGCGGTGACGAGGTATGCGCGCGTGCACCTGGGCCTGTACGGCTCGTGGACCTTCGCCGGGGACGAGGGCTTCGCCTCCGCGCACGCGATCGGCGCCCCGCGGGTGCGGGTCGGGGAGCGCGAGGAGGGTCTCGACGGCGGAGCCGACGGTGGTGTCGTGGACTGGCGGCGGATCGTGCCGCGGCCGACGACACGTCTGCGGATCGCCGGTGCCCACGGCCTCGCCGATCTCACCGGCCCCGCCGCCTGCGAAGTGGTCGACGCCGCCGGCAGGCAGGCCGTGATCGACCGTCTGGGACCGGATCCGCTGCGGGCCGATGCGGACCCGCGCCGCTTCGTGGACCGGGTGCTCGCCTCCCGCACCGCGATCGGGGTGCTGCTGATGAACCAGGACGTCATCGCGGGGGTCGGGAACATCTACCGCGCCGAGGTGCTGTTCCGCGCCCGACTGGACCCGACCGTGCCGGGCCGCGATCTGACCCGCGGGATGGTCGAGGGGATCTGGGAGGATCTGGTGCCGCTCATGGAGTACGGGGCGGCCACCGGCCGCATCGTCACCACCCAGCCCGAGCACCGCGACATCGAGGCGCGGATCCTCGAGCGCTCCCGCGGCACCCGCCAGAACGGCGACGAGGACCCGGACGTCGTGCCCCGCGAGAAGTCGTTCTACGTCTACCACCGCCAGACCCTGCCGTGCCGTGTCTGCGGCACCGTGATCCGCAGCGCCGACATGGCCGCCCGCACCGTGTTCTGGTGCCCCCGCTGCCAGAGCATCCGCTCCCGCCGCGCGACCTGGACCCGGGAGCACCCGGCGGCGCCCTGGGCACTCGCGGAGCGTCCGTAGACTCCCCGGATGAACACGTCAGGTCGGATGGGCACCTCGGGCCCTGCGCCTCTCCCTGTCCTCGCCGACGGCCTGCTCGCCGTCGGCGACGGTCACGAGATCTTCTGGGAGGAGAGCGGGAACCGCGACGGCGTGCCCGTCCTCTACCTCCACGGCGGGCCGGGCGGTCGCCTGAGCCCCGGCTACCGACGCAGCGCCCCGGCCGACCGGGCTCGGATCATCGGCCTCTCCCAGCGGGGCGCGGGACGCTCCACCCCGTCGGCCGGAGACGTCGGCGGGACCGATCTCTCGGCGAACACCACAACCCACCTCGTCGCGGACCTCGAGCTGCTGCGCGAGCACCTCGGGATCTCTGCCTGGATCGTCGAGGGCGTCTCGTGGGGGAGCACCCTGGCGCTGGCCTACGCCCAGGCGCACCCGGAGCGGGTGCTCGGGGTGGTGCTGTTCGCGGTCACCAGCACCAGCCGTCGGGAGGTGGACTGGATCACCGAGGGGATCGGGGCCGTGTTCCCGGAAGGGTGGGACGCCCTGGCCACCTTCGCCGAGCGGCACACCTCCTACTGCCGGGCCACGGGACAGCGCCTGGTCGAGGCCTATCGTCGGCTGCTCACGCCCAGCGACCCCGATGCTGACCCGGCACTCGTCGACGCCGCCGCGGAGGCCTGGATGACCTGGGAGGACGAGCACATCCGGATCGGCACCGGCGCGGTCGAGATCTCGCGCCCGCAGGAACCGGCCGACGAGCAGCAGCGCGTCGAACGTCGTGCGTTCGCCCGTCTGGTCACCCACTACTGGGCGCACGACGGCTTCGTCGCCGACTGGGCGGTGCCCTGGGGCGCGGAACCGGGCTCCGGACTTCTCGGCGGGATGCCCCGTCTGGCCGGGATCCCGGGCGTGCTGATCCACGGGAGGCGAGACGTCTCCGGCCCGGCGATCACCGCCTGGGAGCTGCACCGGGCGTGGCCGGGCAGCGAGCTCGTGATGATCGAGGACGAGGGCCATGGCGGCCCGCGCATGGTGGAGCAGTGGCGCGCGGCGATGGCGCGACTGGTCGCGCAGAACTCCTGAGCGGGGTCAGCGGCGCCCACCTGCGGTCACGAGCATCTCGATGCTGCTTTCCGAGACCGCTCCGAGACCGGCCTGTGACCGGCTGTCCCGTACCGTGTCGCCATGACCGCAGCACCTCGCGCCCCCGACACCCGCCTCCGGCTCCAGCGGTCGGCTGTCGCCGACATCGATCCCCGCACGCTGTACCTGCTGGCGAAGCTGCGCCAGGACGTCTTCTCGATCGAGCAGGAGGCCACCGATCCGGACCTCGACGGCCGGGACCTGGAGCCGACCACGACCCTGCTGTGGATCGAGGTGCCGGGCTCCGAGGCGGACGCCGCGGGACTGGAGGGGGAGCCCGCCGCGCACGTGCGGGTGCTGCGGGAGAGCGATGGGTCGATGCGCATCGGGCGGATGGCGGTGCGGGCGCAGGAGCGTCGCGCGGGATTCGGTGGCCGCATCATGCGCGCCGCCCTCGATCTCACCGCTCAGCTCGCCCCGGAGCAGCCGGTGCACATCGACGGTCAGGCCTACCTCGAGACCTGGTACCAGGGGATGGGCTTCGAGACCGTCGGGCCTGTGTTCCTCGAGGCCGGGATCGAGCACGTGCCGATGGTGTTCCGCCACCCGAGCGACTGAGCCGCAACCCACCTCGACTGAGCGTCAGCCCACCTCGACTGAGCGTCAGCCCACCTCGACCGAGCGTCAGCCCTGCTGCTCGAGCAGCGTGATGATCTCCGCACGCTGGAAGTACTGGGCGGTCTCGCGGGCGCTGGGGGCACCGAGATCGGCGTCGGCCCCGGCCTGCAGCAGCGTCTGTGCGACGTCGGTGTAGCCCTTGAAGGCGACGCCCGCGAGCGGTGACTGACCGCGGTCGTTGGCCAGGTCCACATCGGCACCGCGGGCCGCGAGCTCAGCCACGAGCTCTGCATGCCCGTGATAGGCGGCGAGCATGAGCGGGGAGTTGCCGTCGCCGTCGCGCAGGTCCACCGGGGCTCCCTGGTCGATCAGCGGCAGCAGCTGCGCGGAGTCCCCGCGTCGGGCGGCGTCGAGCATCGACTGGGCGAGCGCGACGACCGCCTCGTCCTGTGCTGGTGTTTCCTCCGGCAGCGGCCCGGGACCCTCTGGGTTCTGGTTCATCGCCCCAGGCTACGGCCACCACCGGCCCGTGTCGCCTCAGCGGGTGACGAGCAGTTCGGCCAGCAGCGGCCAGACCAGGACCCCGATCGCGAGCAGCAGCCCGAGCACGTCGGCCCGGCCGAACCGGCTGGGCTCCGCCCAGGTGCGATGCGTCGCGGTCGCGAAGCCGCGGGCGTCCATCGCGAGCGCCTGCTGCTCCGCGCCGCGCAGCGTGACCACCAGCAGGGCGAGGGTCGCGCTCGCGAGCAGCCGCGGCGAGGCCGCGGAACCGAGCCCGCGCTGGATGCGGGTGCGGACGATGATCTCCCACTGCCGGCCCAGGTGCCCTGCGCGCACCAGCGCGACCACGGCGGCGGCGACCGGCCGGGCGGGAAGGCGCAGTCGACCACCGAGCGCGTCCCCGAGGGCGGTGGCCTCGACGCTGCCCAGCGCCAGCACGCCCGGGGCGACGAACACCGTGATCCGCGCGGCCTCCCGCAGGCCCAGCAGCCACGCCGGTCCGGACAGCGCGGGGGCGTCGCCCAGCAGCGCCGTGGTCCAGGCGAGGCCCGCGGCGGAGAGCAGGATCGGGGTGAGACGGAGCGCCGCCCCCCGCACCGAGCGCACGGCCAGCGGCGCCAGCACCACGATCGGCACGAGGGCGAGCAGCCCGCCCTGCCAGCTGTGCACGGCGAAGGAGCCGATCGCGGCGAGGATCCCGATCAGGCTCAGCGTCAGCGGGTTCAAGGCGTCGGCCGGGATCCGCCGGCGGGGGACCGGGGGCAGCTCGTCCTGCGCGGTGCCCGGCAGCACAAGACGGTCGTCGGCCCGCGCGATCAGCTCCGGGTCGTGGGTGGCGACCAGCACGGCGCAGCCCCGTCGGCTCGCCTCGTCCAGCAGGTCCAGCACGGCACGTCGGCGGCGGGCGTCGAGGCCCACCGTCGGCTCGTCGAGCACCAGCAGGGACGGCTGCTGGGCCAGGGCTGCGGCGATCGCGACGCGGCGCTGCTCCCCGCCGGAGAGCCGGGAGGGATGGGCCCGGGCGAGAGGGGCGAGATCGGCGCGCGCGAGCAGCTCGTCGATCAGGTCCTCGTCGTCCGCCCAGGGGGAGGCCAGCAGCTCGTCGCGCACGGTGGTGGCGACGAAGGAGTGCTCGGGGTCCTGGGGGACCGACGCGATCTTCTCGCGCGGCGGGCGGGCCACGGTGCCGCTCTCCGGGGCACCTGCCCCGAGCAGCGTGCGCAGGAGAGTCGTCTTGCCCGCCCCGCTGGGACCGGTGAGCACGGTCAACCGCCCGGCGTGGACCGCTAGATCGACCGGCGTGCGGAGGCCGCGCTGCGGCACCGTCACCCCGTGCAGTGATGCCACCGGAGCACCTTCGGGTGCCTCTGCCGGGGCCCCGTGCTGCGGTGCAGCCGACGTCGCGACGTCCTCCAGCACCCCCGTTTCGACCAGCACCCCCGCCTCGACCAGCACCTCCCGCTGCTCCCGCAGCACCTGCTCCGGGGCCCCGTCGGCGAGGATCCGGGCCTGCGGTCCCAGCACCACCAGGCGGTCGACGTGGGGGAGCCAGGGGTCGATGTGGTGCTCGGCGAGCACGAGGGTGCGGCACTCGGCGGCCTCGAGGATCGCCGTGCGCACCTCCTGCGCGGTCGCGGCGTCGAGCATGCTCGTCGGCTCGTCGAGCAGCAGCAGATCGGGACCCAGCGCGAGCGACCCGGCCAGGGCGATGCGCTGCTGCTGCCCGCCGCTGGCATCCAGCGGGGCGCGGGAGGGGTCCAGGTCCACCCGGGCCGACGCGAGGGCGTCCGCGGCGCGACGGTGGATCTCCGGGCGGTCCAGGGCGGCGTTCTCGGGGCCGAAGGCGGCATCCCTCGTGATGCTCGCGGCCACCAGCGCATGGGCCGGGTTCTGCAGCAGCAGCCCGCGCTCGCCGGGTCGATGCGGGGGCGGGACGAGCCCGCCGCCCTCGCCGGTCTCCTCGTCCAGCAGACCCGCGAGGGCGCGCAGCACCGTCGACTTGCCGCTCCCGCTCGCCCCGGCCAGCAGCACCCGCTGGCCGGGAGGGATCACCAGATCCAGCCCGGCGATCGTCGGCTCCCGCCGGGTGAAGGGACGCCAGGTGAGGCCCTCCAGCGCCACTGGAGAGATCGGGGTGATCGAGCTGAACGGGGAGAGCGGGGTGATCGGGGAGCTCGCCGTCTCAGGCCTCGGCGATGCGGGCATGCTCACGTCCGGAGGGCAGGGAGTCCACCGCGCCGGTCGCCGCCAGGGCGCGGGACGCCGCCCAGCCCAGCACGCCGCACAGCAGCGCCCCGGAGACCAGGAACGCTCCCAGCATGGCCAGGGAGAACGGCCAGCTCATCTCGGGATAGTAGGCGACCTTCTCCCAGCCCCATTCCAGGACGGCGGCGAGCAGCCCGCCCAGGATCGCGACCGGGAGCGAGAAACGGCGGTAGCGGGTGAGCAGGAAGGCGAGCTCGACGCCGCCGCCCTGCATCAGGCCGGAGATCGCGGTGCCCCAGCCCCACTGGCTTCCCAGCAGCATCGAGAGCACCGCGGCGAGCAGCCCGGCGAACAGGGCCGCGCCCGGCTTGCGCACGAGCAGCGCGGCGAGGATTCCCGGCAGGAACCAGATCCCGGCGAGCAGCCCCTCGGCCGGCTTGAAGGCGGCGGTGAACGGACCGATCAGCGTGTACAGCTGCGCGTATCCCAGGTAGGCGACCCCGAAGGCCGCCCCGATCAGCACGGTGACCATCAGATCGAGGGTGCGGAAACGCGTCATCACTTCTCCTTCCATCTGCACGGAAGGGGCGCACAGGACCGGTGGCCCCGCGCGGATGTCCCGACTCCCTACGCCGGTGCGAGCCGGATCAGGTTCGAAGGTCTGCGCAGGTTCGCGCACTCTCAGCACCGTGGCGGTGCTCCCCTGTCAGTGGATGACCCCGCCAGTCTAGCCGTCTCACCGACGGGCGCGGATCGCCTGGTCGATCGCGGCGGCGGTCGCCTCGGTGTCCACGGGGGAGATCACATAGTTCGTCCCCGAGCGCCCGACGATCTCGACCATCTTCCCTGCGCGGGTCACCAGCAGCCGGTACGGCTGCTGCGCCTGGCCGGTCGTGTAGATCTTCCGGCTGCCGACGGGGGTGAGCTCCGCGGCCGTGGACGCGGAGGCCCGGCCCCGACGCCAGCCGTACCCGCCGAGCGTCACCCCGACCGTGGAGGCCCCCAGCGTGCGGTACTGCACGGTGCGGAAGTCCGCCAGCGGCCAGGGCTTGCGCGGCAGGAAGCCGCCGAGGCTCACTGTGAGGCCGCGCTCGTCGACCACGAACCGCGCATGCTGACCCATCCAGGTCCACAGCGTGAGCAGGACGAACAGGAACGCGATCAGGAGGCCGGCGGCCACGCTGCTGCGCGAGGACATCAGCAGCGTGGCGATCACGCCGGCCAGCACCGTCAGGCCGATGCGGGTCCAGCCGATCCGGGAGGGCCGGGTGGTGCCGACGTAGAACGGGGCGTCGGGCCTCACAGCACGCCCGTCGAGAGGTCGATGATCACCAGATCGTCACCCGGTCCTCGGGGGCGCGGTACATCCCGTCGCCCTCGCGCACGTCGAAGGCCTCATGGAACTCGGCGAGGTGGCCCACCACCGTGTTGCAGCGGAACTCCATCGGGGCGTGCGGGTCCACGGCGAGGCGACGGATGCCCTCCTGCGGGCGGTTCATGCCGCGCCACACGGTGGCCCAGGACAGGAACACCCGCTGCAGGCCGGTGAAGCCGTCGAGCTCCGGGGCGTCGGCGCCGGAGGTCGCGAGGTACGCCTTCACGGCGATGGACAGCCCGCCCAGATCGCCGATGTTCTCGCCGATGGTGAGCGCGCCGTTGACACGATGGGAGTCGTCGAGCTCGCGCGGGGAGAGCTCGGAGTACTGGGCGATGAGGGTCGCGGCGCGCTCGTCGAACGCCTCGCGGTCCTCCGGGGTCCACCAGGAGGCGAGGTTGCCGTCGCCGTCGTACTTCGAGCCCTGGTCGTCGAAGCCGTGTCCCACCTCGTGGCCGATCACGGCGCCGATGCCGCCGAAGTTCACGGCGTCCTCGGCCTCGGCGTCGAAGAAGGGCGGCTGCAGGATCGCGGCGGGGAACACGATCTCGTTGCGGCCGGGGTTGTAGTACGCGTTGACCGTCTGCGGGGTCATGTGCCACTCGGTCTCGTCGATCGGGCCGCCCACCTTGGCGTACTCGAACTCGGCGTCGAAGCGGCGCGAGGCGCGCACCGTCGCGACCAGATCGCCGGGGACGATCTCGAAGCCTTCGTAGTCGCGCCAGGAGTCGGGGTACCCGATCTTCGGGGTGAACTTCTCGAGCTTCGCGAGCGCCTTCTCGCGGGTCGCCGGAGTCATCCACTCCAGCTGCTGGATCGAGCTGCGGTAGGCGTCCATGAGGGCGTCGACCAGCACGCTCATGCGCTCCTTGTGGGCGGGTGGGAAGTGACGGCTCACGTACTCCTTGCCCACGGCGAAGCCCACGGCGCCCTCCACGAAGGAGACGCCGCGCTTCCAGCGCTCGCGCAGCTCCTCGGCGCCGGAGAGCACCCGCCCGGCGAAGGCGAAGTCCTCCTCGACCAGAGCGGCGGGCAGGTAGGGGGCGTAGCCGGAGACCGTGTGGACGGAGAGCCAGGTGCGCAGCACGTCGAGGTCCTCGCCGGCGAGCAGCTCGGCCGCGGCGGAGACGAACTCCGGCTGGCCGACGGAGACGACCTCGAAGGCCGTCGTCGGGGCGCCGGTGCCCTCGATGAACGCGTCCCACTCGAAGGAGGGGGCGAGCTCGCGGCGCTGGGCGGCGTCCATCGGGTTGTAGGACTTCTCGCTGTCGCGCAGGCGCACCACGTCGACGTGGCAGGCGGCCAGGCGGGTCTCGAAGTCCATCACGGCGGCGGCGAGGGCGGCGGCGTCCCCGGCGAGCAGCCCCTCGCGGCCCGGCAGGCCGCCGAGAGCGGCGAGGTTCGCGAGATGGGCGACGTAGGCCTCCCGGATCTCGGCGTAGTGCTCCTCGCGGTAGTAGGACTCGTCCGGCAGACCCAGGCCGCCCTGGTGGAGCTTCACCTGGTAGCTGGTGGAGTCGTGGTCGTCGGTCCAGACGTAGGCGAGCAGGGCGCTGGCACCGGAATCCGGGGCGGCCATGGTGCGGGTGATGGCCGCGAGGTCCGCGCTCGCGCCGATCGTGGCCAGCAGCTCCTCGAGCGGCGCGATGCCCGCGCTCTCGATCGCCTCGGTGTCCATGAACATCCGGTACAGGGCGCCGACGCGGGCGTGGTCCGTGCTCGGCACGATCCCATCGCTCAGGTCGCTCTGGTCGCTCGCGTCGCCCGTGCTGTCGCCCAGATCAGCAGCGGCCTCTTCGATGATCTCGCGCACCCGCTCCTCGGAGAGGTCCCGCAGCTGGTGGAAGGCGCCGTCGCTCGAGCGATCGGCGGGCATCTCGTGGGTGGCCAGCCAGTGTCCGTTGACATGGCCGAAGAGATCGTCCTGGAGGCGGATGTCGGGGTCGATCTCGGTGAGGGCGAGTCCCGAGCGGGTCGGTTCGGTGGGTGCAGCGGTCATCATCGGCTCCTGCGTGGTCGAGGGGTGGAAGAACTGCGGATCAGAGAAGGATTTGAGAAGGATCAGAGAGAAAGATCTGAGAAGGATCAGAGGGTGATCAGGCCCAGCGATCCGAGCGCCAGGGTGAGCAGCCCGATCGTGAGCGGGGCGTACGCCCAGGGGGTGCGGGCCCGCTCTGCCGGGGAGCGTCGTTGGAGCACGAGGGTGGACAGACCAGAGGCGATCGAGAGGACTGCCGTGCCGATCACCAGCACGGGGGAGAGGATCACGAGGACTGTCGCCCCGACCTGGAAGGTGACGGTGCCGACGATGTCCAGCAGGCGCATCAGCATGGTCGAGCGGGCGCCCACGCGCTCGTTGAGCAGTGTGGAGACGGCGTCCTTGGACCAGTCCGAGGGGCGGGCGATGCGACGCCGTGTGGAGACGGTCTGAGCGGTGGCCAGGGCGATCCAGACGAGGGCGGCACCGGCGCCGATCCACACGCCGAGCTCGGCGCGGATGTCGCCGGGCCAGAGCAGCAGGGCCAGCAGCACGGCCGCGAGGCGCAGGGCCTCCTCGACGCCGCTGCGCACGGCGAGCAGGCCGGGGTTCACAGCCAGCTGCGTGCGGGTGCGGGCCACGAACAGGCTGGTCGCGACGAGGGAGGCGAGGTGGCCGGCGCCCAGGGCGATGCCGAGCAGCAGGACCACCGGGCTGGTGGGCGCGAACGGCAGGATCGCGATCAGCAGGAGCACCCCGATCACCGGGATCACCAGCGCGAGCACCGACAGGCTCTTGACGAGGTCCCGCACGAGGTCCGCCCCGGTGGGCGGGTGGTCGTGACCGGTGTGATCATGCGGATCGGCATGGGGATCGGCATGGGGATCGGTATGCGGATCGGCGTGGAGATCGGCAGGGGAGTCGGCAGGGGCATCAGCGTGGGGATGAGCCTGCTGATCGGCGCGGTGCGGATCAGTGGATCCGGGGGTGCCGGGGGTGTCGGTCATGGAGCTCCTTCGAAGTCCTCACCAGGGTACTGGGGTCAGGGTGCCCCAGGACGGTGTGGAACGATGATCAGGTGATGATCAATGCCGCACCGCACACGGAGACGGGCCTGACCCCTGAGCAGCGTCGGCGCGCCGCCGGTTCCGTGATCGCCGCGGCCACCGGGGATGCGCTCGGCGCCCCCTATGAGTTCCAGGCCCCGGTGGTCGAGTCCGAGGACATCGACATGATCGGCGGCGGCATCCTCGACTGGCAGCCGGGGGAGTGGACGGACGACACGTCGATGGCGATCGTGGTGCTGGAAGCGGCGGTCTCGGCCTCGGACCGCCATGACCTGCGGGTCGAGTCCGCGCAGGACCAGATCGCCCGCGAGTGGTACTCCTGGTCGCTGGGCACTCCCGATATCGGTGCGCTCACCTCGCAGGTCATCCGGCGGGCCACCGACCGCGCCCGTACCGAGGACCACTACGCCCCGCGGGCCCGCGACTTCCGAGCGGCGGCGATCTCGGCGTACGAGGAGCTGGAGGCCTCGGCGGGCAACGGTTCGCTCATGCGCACCCATGCCGCGGTGATGCCCTATCTGCTGGCCTCGGACGACGACGCAGCCGCGGGAATCGACGCGGTGTGTCGTCTGACACATGTCCATCCCGATGCGACCGAGGCCTGCATGCTGTGGGGTTTCGCGGTGCGACACGCGGTCCTCACGGGCGAGATCGACGTGCGCCGCGGCCTGGATCGGCTGGATGCGGAGCGCCGGGACCTGTGGACCTCGCGGATCGAGGAGGCCGAGCGGGGCACCCCCGCGTTCTTCCGACGCAACGGCTGGGTGGTCGGGGCGTTCCAGGCGTCCTGGGCGGCGATCGCCGGGGTGATGCCGCTGCCCGAGGACAAGTTCGCGCAGCGGGACACGCTGGTCGCGGCGCTCGAGTCCGCGGCCCGCGCCGGCTACGACACGGACACGGTCGCGTGCATCACCGGGGCTCTGATCGGTGCTGCGCTGGGACCGAAGGCCGTGCCGCCGGAGTGGCGCCGCGTGCTGTTCGGCTGGCCCGGCTACGAGACCGACGAGCTGAGGGGCCTGATCGACCGGCTGCTCGGATCGTTGACCGCCCCGGCCGACGACGAGGACTGAACAGCACGCCGACTGAGCAGAACGCCGACTGAGCAGCACGCGGACTGAGCAGGAGGAACACTGAACAGCACGCGAACTGAGCTGCACGCGGATCGACCAGGAAGAGGACTGAGCATGCTGAGCACATCGGGCCCGTGGGATCTGCGGATCGTGTCCTGGAACCTCTGGGAGCTGCGGGGGGACCTGCCGGCCCTGATCGAGGCGGTGCAGGACCTCGAGCCCGATGTGCTGCTGGTCCAGGAGGCGCCCCGGTTCGTGCTGCCGACCACGCGCCTGTCCTGGTTCGCGCGGCAGATCGACCGGAAGATCCTGCTGGGTGGGTTCGGGGGTCGAGGCCTCGCGATCCTCGCGACCGATGAGGTCGCCGCGCAGGTGATCCGCCGGGGGACCCACGCGGTCGAGCAGACCATCACGGACCTGAACTCGACCTACCCCCGCGGGGTGGCCGCAGTACGGCTCTCGGTGCCCGGCGGCGGGTCGGTGATGGTCCTCTCGACGCATCTGGCCCTGCAGGAGGACAACCGCCTGCGCCATGCCGCCCATCTCGCGCAGCTCGTGCGCGGTGCGGGGACGCCGGCGATCGTCGGCGGGGATCTCAACGAGACGGCCGACGGTCCGGCCCGCTCCGCGCTCGAGCCGCTGCTGACCGATCCGGCTCCGCAGAGCGAGCACACCTTCCCGGCCCGTGGGCCGGTGCGACGCATCGACGCCATCCTCACCACGCCGGGGGTGACGGTGCGCGACGCGCGGGCGGTGACCTCGACCCGCCGGGTCGATGAGGACCGACTGTCCGGGGCATCGGATCACCGCCCGACGCTGCTGGACATCACCCTCTGAGAACACTCGCTCCCGCAGGCTGAGTTCGCTCCCGCAGGCTGAGTTCACCCCCCCCCGCAGGCTGTGCTCACCGCCGCACACGGAGTCCCGTCCGCAGCAGCACGACGTCGTCCTGGCCGCCGACATGACGGATCGAGATACCCGTCTTCTCGCCTGCGGTCGTGCTCTTGTTCTCGCCTGCGGTCGTGCTCTTGATTCCGCCGGCGCTCTCGGTCCCGCCGGCGCTCTGCTCCTCGTCGGCCCAGCCCACGACCGTGAGCTGGGTGCGGTACGAGTCCACGGCGCGGCGGACGATGTCGGCCACGCGAGGGTGATCCCGCCAGGTGAAGCCGGCGTCGGCCGCGGGATCCGGTGCGCTGGAGACCTCGATCATCGGAGTCCCGGTGCGCGCGCAGGCCGCCGCGGTGACGTGATGGGCGCGCACGTGATCGGGATGCCCGTAGGTGCCCTCGTCGTCGTACCCGATGACGGCATCCGGCCGGCGCTCCTGGATCAGGGCCACGAGGTCGTCGACCGCCTCCTCGAGCGGTCGATGGGTGAAGCTGTCCGCGCCGGCGGTGTCGGAGGGACCGGCGAGCCCCTCGCGGATCCACTGCATGCCCGAATCGCGGTAGGTGCGCGGTGCGACGCCCGCGGCGAGGGCGGGCGCGGTGCCGAGCATGCAGCGGGCCGCGATCCCGAGGATCGAGGTGGCGGCGTCGATCTCGGCGTCGCGGATCTGTTCGAGCGGCCGGGTGTCCTCGGGCGGCACGGAGCCGGGGACGACCTCCCCTTCCTCGCCGCGGGTCGCGGTGAGGAGCTCCACGCGTGTCCCGGCGCCGGCGAGCGAGGCCAGCAGAGCTCCGGTGGAAAGGGATTCGTCATCAGGATGGGCATGCACGGCGAGCACCGTGGCGGCGTCCTCGAGGAGCATCCAGGGATCAGTGGTCATGCGGTGCCTCCCACGACGGGATCGGTGTCGAGCACGCTGGTGTACAGCGCGGAGAGGGTCTCGGCCGCGGCGTCCCAGGTGCGGGAGGCGGCGAACTCGCGGGCGGAGCGCACAGCGCTCGCGTAGGTGTCGGCGTCGGCCAGCAGATTCTGGACGGCTTCGGCCCAGACGTCGGGGTCACGGCTGCCCAGCACGACCCCTTCCGGGCCGACCGCCTCCTGCACCCCTCCGGCGCAGCGCCAGGCGATGACCGGGGTCCCGCTGGCCTGCGCTTCGAGAGCGACGAGGCCGAAGGTCTCCGACCAGCTCGTCAGCAGCAGGGCCCCGGCGCAGCGCATCGCCTCGGCGAGCTCGTCGCGGCCCAACGAGCCGACGAACTCGACGCGGTCCTCGAGGCCCAGCTCGCGGGCCCGGTCCTGGAGCTCGGCGAGGTAGTCCTCGAAGTCCTGGGAGACGCCGCCGGCGAGCACCAGGCGTGCTCCGAGATCGGGGTCGAGATGGGCGAGCACCTCGAGGGCGAGATCGGGGGCCTTGAGCGGCTGCAGGCGTGCGGTGAACAGGAGGGTTGGCCGCTCCCGACGGGCGTCGACGTCGTCGCAGGGACGGAAACGGTCCACATCGACCCCGGGCCGGACCACCGTGAGGCGGTCGCCGGGTACGCCATAGCGCTCGGCGACGGTGCGTGCCTCCGCCTCGGAGACGGCGACGACGAGGTCGGAGCCCTGGGCCACGAAGCGTTCGCCGGGGATGCGGCCGACGGATTCTGCGGGCTCACCGGCGTCGAGGCCCTCGGAGCCGTCGGGGGCGGCGACGGAGTGGAAGGACTGCAGGTGGGGGAGTCCGAGCTCGCAGGCGACGGGCAGCGCCGCGACACCGCTGAACCAATGATGGGAATGGACCAGGTCGTAGGACCCCTCGGCGAGCGCCGAGCCGAGGGCGTCACGGAAGGGCCCGATCGCCTGTTCCATCGCGCTCTTGGCGATCGGTCGCGCCGGACCGGCATCGAGATGGTGCAGACGGATGCCGGCTTCCACCTCGACCACGGCGGGCGCGTCGGGATCCCGACGGCGGGTGAACAGATCGATCTCGTGGCCGAGCCGGGCCAGCGCTCGGGCCTGCTCGAGGACCACGACGTTCATCCCGCCTGCGTCGGCTCCACCAGGCTCCTCGAGAGGCGAGGTGTGCAGGGAGATCGCGGCGATGCGCAAGGGGACGACAGACATGGGAGCATCCTAGGCGGCGACATGGGGTGCTGACGGTGTGACCTGGGGGCGCCGAATGTTCGCCCGTGACGAAACACAGGGCGTCCTGCGTCACGGGAAGTTGAAACCGGGCTAACGGTCGTCCAGCCTGAGAAGCATGGATACGGCGGAGAAAGTGGATTGGGCTGCATTGAACGTCCACGCGGCGGGCCGTCCTGCTCGCCGTCTCGTAGCGAAAGCGATCGCTGCGGCTGGTGGCGATCGACAACCCGGCACCGTCCTCGACCTCGGTGCTGGTGCCGGAGCGGATTCGCTGCAGTTCGCGCGACGCGGCTGGACCGTGCACGCCTATGACACCGATGACACGATCGCGGGTCGCCTCATCGAGAACGAGCGGATGAGCGGCTCGGTGGACTTCCATCATGTCGATATCGCCGACGTCGAGGAATTCCCGACCGCGCAGATCGTGTACTCGACCTACACCCTCGGCCTGCTCGGGCGTGACGCCCTGGCACGGACCTGGACGAAGCTGGTGGCGGCGCTCCCTCGCGGAGGAGTGATGGCTGTGGACCTGTTCGGCACGAACGACACCTGGGCCGACCGTCCCGACATCGCGACCCTC
The DNA here is from genome assembly GCF_052379725.1 of Brachybacterium sp. 107. NCBI lineage: Bacteria > Bacillati > Actinomycetota > Actinomycetes > Micrococcales > Dermabacteraceae > Brachybacterium > Brachybacterium sp. 107. The sequence goes on from NZ_JBQSYW010000012.1 coordinate 97,596, forward strand.
CCGCTGCACGAGATCGACGCGATGTTTCGCGGCTTCCAGATCATCGACCGCACCGTGCGCGATGAGGACGGCCGTTTCCTGGCCGACAAGAAGCACTGGCACGTCATCACGACCCTCGCCCGGAAGCTGGGCTGACTCTCAGTGACCCTGGCGGACCAGGTCCCCCACGCGGGCCAGGCCTCCCACGCGTTCTAGGTCTCCGAGGCCTCATGGCGACCCTTCGGCCGTCCGGAGGCTCTGTCGATGGACAGTTCCGCACTGCGATGCGGTCGCGGTTGCGACTCCGGCCGCCCTGGCCCCCAGGATTCGTATCAATGGTGGCCGTGGCTTGGGATTCCCTTCGGTGGAAGGCGGCGACAGGAGCCGGAGGGCTCTCCGGCGGCTCCGAGGGTCCTGACCCTGCTGCGGGATCCGGCGGGTCGGGGTCCTCCGTCGGGGGTGTCGTGGCAGGTGGATTCGCCGGAGGTGGGGTGCCGGCTGGTTCCTGCCGGTCGATCAGTCGAGGCATGGGGGATAGACCGTACGCGCCGTGGGGACTGCTCCAGGCCCAGCCGGCTCCGGGAGATTCCGGTGCCGGGGGCGTGTCGCAGGGTGTCAGCGTCCAGAGTCCGAGCTCCTTGGCGAGATTGCATCGTGTGCACAGCCCCTGGCCGTTGGCATAGCTGGTCGGGCCGCCGCGGTGATGCGGCTCGACATGGTCGATCTGGCGGATGATCGCGGTGCACCAGGGCGTGCGACAGGTGACGTCGCGCCACCGGATCATCCGGGCCAGTCCAGCCGGGAAGGCGCGGGCCCGGGACTCCATCCCCACCAGCTCACCCGTGCTCGGGGAGGTGTAGAGGCGCCGGTAGAAGGCGCTGACCTCCTCGTCGGGATGGTCCTCTGCGGAGCTGCGCAGGTGGCCCGGGGGAGTACCGCGCAGGGTGTCGGTGATGACGTGGGCCGGGATCGTGCCGTAGCCCTCGAGCTGAGCGGATTCGGCCTCGTTGTCGCGACCCAGCAGCGCGGTGTCCGTGATGACGATGCCGAGCTCGAGACCGGGTGACCTGCGAACGCGATCCTCGCCAGCGGGTGGAGGGTCGGAGCGCTCGAGCACGGCGCCCACGAGGAGGTCCGCTTCGAGTGCGGGCACGGAGTGCTTGGACCCTGCGGCGCGCAGGGACTCGGCGCCTCGCTGCAGGGACTTCATCAGGCCGGCCGCGTCGACACCACGCAGCACCGCGTTCACACGGGCCATGCCGTCGGCCAGCGGAGTCATCGTGACGTGCCGGGCGCGGGCGGCGCGCTCAGCACGATCGCGGGATCTCTCCGGTTCCAGCTGCTGGATCATGCGTTGGAGGTCGGACCGCAGCTGACGGTCGCCCTTCCCGGCCAAGGACAGCGGGTCCTCGCTGATCAGCTTGTCGATAGCTGCGCAGGTCTCCGGATCCGCGGCGGCGAGCGTGCTCGCCACCGTGGCAGCCTGACGGACCGGCAGCCGCCCGTCCCAGAGCCGGCCGAAGGTGCCCGGCAGGTGCTGCACCAATCTGTGGGCCGACGCGAGGGAGAAGGACGCCGACGCCGGGGAGACACGGCCGGCGATCCCTACCTCGGACGCCGCACCCTTCCCTTGGGCGGCGGTGGAGGCCCCTTCACGTCGATCCGCCTCACGGATCCTCTGCTCGGCGTGGACCTGCCAGGTGGCCTCGATGGCGGCCAGCGACGATCGCAGGTGATCGAGACCGCCGAGGATCGCGAGCGATTCCTCCGCGGAGTGCGGCGCCGTGGCGGGCAGGGGGTCACGGACCGAGGTGGTCCGAGTGAAGGCCTGCAGCGTGGCCGCGAGGATCTCGGAGAGAAGGTTCCGGGCCCCGGGACTCGCCTCGAGGGCGGCGACATGGGCGGCGACGTCGCACAGGAGATCGCCGGCCGACGGGTCATCGCCCGATCCGGGCTCCTCGTCGGCCTGCTCTCCTGCGGGTCGTTCTTCCATATCTCGAGCGTAGGTGTTTCTTGGGGGCGAAGGAAGTGCTCGAGCCGGAATGTGGATGACGAGAATGGTGTGGATAAAGTTTGTGGATAACAGGGGTGTGTGGAGGAAAGGTCAGAGCGCTGTGCAGAGCGAGGCGACACGGGATCAGGAGTGCCGGATCCACCTAATGGGCGATCTGCCTGCATGAATGTTCTGTCTATGTGTCGCGTATGTAAGTGTATGTTTTGTGGGCCACCCGCACCGCGCCAGGGAGCTGGTGCGTTTCTCCACGCGGGACCACGGGGATTTGTGGATAACTTCTGGTGGGGAGGAAAGAATGCCTGAACGAGTGACGCCCTTGACGCCGCGCATGGCCCGCAGATCGCCCCAAAAGATCTGCGGGGGCACCCCGGAAGTTCTGCGGGGCGCCCCGGAAGTTCTGCGGGGCGCCCCGGAGGATATGCAGTTCGCCCCGGAAGATCTGCAGGGCGGCCCGACCGGTGAGCTCTGAACGGGCTGGGGTCACTGCCCCAGCAGCGTCAGCACGGCCGTGACCCGCCGGTGCACGCTCGACCCTTCGCTCAGGCCGAGCTTCGCGAACAGCCGCTGGGTGTGCTTCTCCACGGCTCCGCCGCTGATGAACAGCCGCTCGGAGATCCCGGCGTTGGTGAGGCCCTCGCCCATGAGCTCGAGCACCTCTCGCTCGCGCGGGGTGAGGTCGTCCAGCGGCGTGCGCCGGCGTGAGGAGATCACCTGGCCCACCACGTCCGGGTCGATCGCCACACCGCCGGCGGCGACGCGCTCGATCGATTCGAGGAACGAACGGATGTCGAACACGCGGTCCTTGAGCAGGTAGCCCGTGGCGCTCTCGCCGGTCTCGATCAGCTCGGTCGCATAGCTGACCACCACGTACTGGCTGAGCAGCAGGATCGGCGCCTCCGGCCACGAACGTCGGATCTCCTGCGCGGCCCGCAGTCCTTCGTCGGTATGGCTCGGGGGCATCCGGATATCGGAGATCACCAGGTCCGGGCGGATCTCCAGGGCGCGCACCACCAGCTCGGTGCCGGTGGCGGCCGTGCCCACCACCTCGTGTCCGGCATCCTCGAGCAGCAGTCTCAGGCCCTCGCGCAGCAGTGCGGAATCATCAGCGATCACGATGCGCACGGGATCACCGCCTCCACCCGGGTGCCGTGACCCACGGGAGAGTCGACGCGGAACGTGCCCTCGAGGGAGGCGACCCGGCCGGCCAGCCCGGCCAGCCCGCCGCCGGTGCGCAGCTCGGCCCCGCCGCGGCCGTCGTCCTCGATCCTCACCCGGGCATCATCCCCGATCCGGGCCACCTCCACCTGGATCTTCTGCGCCTCGGAGTGCTTCGCGGCGTTCGTGAGCGACTCCGAGACCACGTAGTAGATGCCGATCTCGACATGCTCGGGCAGCTTCAGGTCCGGGCACTCGATCGTGGTGCGCACCGGGGAGATGGCGGCGAGCTCGGTGAGCGCGGCGGCGAGGCCCCGGTCCACGAGGATCGGCGGGGCGATGCCGCGCGAGAGCCGACGCAGGTCATCGAGCGTCAGACCCAGCTGCTCGCGGGCCCCGCGCATCACCTCGCCGGCCTTCTCCGGATTCTCGGCGGCGAGGGATTCGGCTCGGGCCAGGTCCATCGTGGCCCGGACGAGGCGCTGCTGAGGTCCGTCGTGCAGGTCGCGCTCGAGGCGGCGCAGCGCGGTGGACTCTGCGGTGCGCCCGGCGGCGCGGGACTCCTGCGTGCGCAGCAGGCGCTGCTGCGTCTCATAGCGGGAGCTGAGCAGGCCGCGGGCGAGCCCACCGTGGGCGGCGCCGAGTCCCCGCATCACCAGGCCCACGGTGAGCAGGAAGAACAGGCCAGCCGCGAACTGCACGGCGATGTCGGCGGCGAGGGCGGACTGACCGGTGAACCCCATCAGCGCGCCGAGACCGTTGTTGCCCGAGTCCGGCAGCGTGCGGTCCAGGACCAGCGCGGAAACGGGGCCGCCGACGACGGCGATCGACCCGAGGGTCCACAGCAGTGCGAGCGGGAAGGTGATCAGGGACAGCAGGAAGTTCGTCAGGATCCACAGCGCATCGAGCCAGGACTGAGGGTCGGTGAGCGGGGTGACCAGACGTCGGCCCCAGCCAGCACCTTCCGGTGCCTGCTTGGGAGCCGGCGTCGGCAGGTCCGTGCCGAGCAGGCTGGAGCCGAGGGTGCGGCCGGCGGCGGCGAAGCCGCGGGTCGTGAGCACGGCGCCGACGAGGATCGGCAGTCCGATCCAGATCACGGCGGTGCCCGCGCCGAGAGCCAGCAGGGTGAGGACCACGCTGAACCCGAGGGTCCCGAGCACGAAGGAGATGATGACGTAGAGCAGGACGCGGCCGATCCGCGCCGCCCAGCGGCCGACGGACCAGCGCTGGGCCGACGGGGCGTCGACAGGTGGGGTCATGGTCATGGTGTTCATGTCTCAACTCTGTCGTCGGACCGTCGTCGGCCCCATCCTGTCACCCGGTCAGGAATTGTCGGGCTGGCCCGACATCTGCCGACATGACCCGCCAGCATCTCGGCGGCAGCCCGCAGCCCGCCGCCCGCCGCCCGCAGCCGTTTCCCGGCCCGGGTGTGCTCACCCGTAGGTGGGGTACTGCGGCCAGGCGGCAGGGGAATCCTCCCAGGCCTGCTGGCGGCCGTAGACGGTGCGATCCATGATGTGCGGGACCGGCAGGATCGCCTCCGTGCCGCGGGCATAGGTCGCGTACGTGAGGTAGACCGTCCCCTCACGCAGCAGGAAGTACGAGTAGCCGGGGACGGGGCCCGAATAGCTGTCGTCCTTGCTGGTCAGCGTCCATCCCCAGTCCCCGTGGTAGCCGGTTCCGGCCGAGGAGACCCAGGTGTGCGGCCAGCCCTGCTTCTCGCGCCAGGCGCGGAGCTTGTCGATGGGCGCCTCGGAGATCATCGCGAAGGAGATCTCCTCCTCGTCCAGGCGGCCCATGTTCGCCGGCAGGTTGTCCACCGCCCAGGTGCAGCTCGGGCAGCCCTCGTCCCAGTGGGTGCCGTACATGACGTTCTGCACCAGCAGGAGATAGCGCCCGGCGAACAGCTCCGAGAGGCGCACGGGACCGTCCTCGCCGGTGAACTCGTAGTCGGGGACCTCGACCATGGGCAGGCGGCGACGCGCGGCGGAGGCGCGATCGTTCGCCCGGGTCACCTCCTTCTCCAGAGTGACCTGCGCGGCGAGCGCTTCCTCGAAGTCGTCGCGGCCCACGACAGGGGGCGCGGCGACGGGCTGCTGGGCCTTGGGGCGCGCTGGCTGGTCGATCGGCTGCGCCGGCGTCTCGGTGCAACGGGCCATCAGGGTCATCCTCCTTGCGAGGCGGCGTCTCTCGCCGTCCTCACCCTGTCGTCGAACGGGATCGGCAGGATCGACAGCGGCCCGGAGCTCCGAGCTGCCCTCAGCTCGTCTCGAGGATGCTCTTGAGCGTCGCGAGGTCCGCCGCGACGGCCTCGGCGTCGTCGGCGAACTCTGCATCGGTCATCGTGCCTCGACGCAGGGTGAAGACGACTTCGCTGCGCTGGTCGTCCAGCGGCAGCACCCGCACCGGGTTCAGCACGGACTCGCCGGTGGGGAGGGTGACCGTGTGATCGAGGACCCCGTACTCGTTCTCCGGCACGAAGCTCACCAGCACCCTCCCCATCGGGGAGTTCATCGACCACTGGGAGACCTCGCGCTGCACCTCGCTGCCGGCGAGGCCGGCGGCCCAGCGGGGGAGGTTCCGCGGATCGCTCGCGTACTCGTAGACGGCGCGCCAGGGACGCTCGATGAGGACGTCGAGGTGACGCGATGCGCTGCCGCCCGAGGGGGTCACGGAATCGTCGTGCGTCGCGGATTCGTCGTGCGTCGCGGTGTCTCGAGTCGTCGCTGCGTCCGCTGTGGTGCCGGTGTGCTCGCTCATGGCCGTGACGCTAGCAGTCGCCTCCCTCGGGCGGGTGGCTCACGAGGCCAAGGGGGCGCTCGAGGAGGTCTGTGTCGTGACGGCCCCGGACGTCACCGCTGCGGCACGCTCTGCCGTGGCCCGCACGGCCTCGGGCCACGGCGTCGGCTCGAGGCCCTCCTGGGCGGTGAGGATGCCGGGCTGCAGCACGGAGGGCTCATACCAGAGCTTCGAGATGCCGGACAGCTCTCGGGCGAAGGTGACCACCCCGGACAGCGTGCGCAGGGCGAACAGCGGGATCCGCAGCGGCCGACGGACCGGCTGGTCCAGCAGGTCCGAGGCGAGGGCGATGAGCTCACGCGGGGAACGTGCTGCGGCCGACGGGGCGTGGAGCACCGCGTCCCCCGTCGGGGCGAGGCGCTCGGCGTGCCGCGCCGCGTGGAGCATGGCGCGCGCGAGATCTGGGATGTGGGTGAGCGTGTGCGGGGCGTCGGGAGCGCCCGCCACGATCGGACGGTGCCCGGCGGCGATCCGCTCGATGACCATGGCGCTGGCCACGGCCGCGCCGGTGCCCACGGCGGTCGGGCCCACGAGGTCCGAGGCGACGAGGCTCAGGGTGCGCGCGGTATGGAGCCGGCGCTGTTCGAGCAGCGCGACGCGCACCTCGCCCTTCGCATCCAGCGGCGTGCGATCCGCCCCTTCGGCGAGATTCGAGGCCCCACCCTGGAAGGCGTACATCGATTCCGGGAAGACGACGGGGATGCCCCGTTCGGCGGCGGCCTCGAGCACGGCGAGCTCGCGTGGAGGCAGTTCGCGTCGCCAGATGCGGGCGTCGTAGGCGGCGTGGAAGGTGGCGTGGACGGCGTCGGCTCCGAGGAGCGCGGTCTGGAGGGCAGCCGGGTCGAGCACGTCGCCCGCGACACGGTCGATGCCCGGGGTCGGGGCGACCTCGCTGCGTCGCAGCACGGTGACGCTGTCGCCGTCCGTGAGGGCGCGCTCGATGATCGCGCGGCCGATCTGTCCTTCTCCGATGACGAGATGATGCATGGTGACTCCTCAAGTGTGAGCACTGCTCTCGGTGCTGTCGATAACAGTGAACACTGCTCTCGGTTGAGAGTCGAGAGCAGTGCTCTCGATGTGTGGGAGGATGTCGACATGACTGCTGACGGGACTGCGACGACGGCCGACGGGACTGCGACGAGAAAGTCGGCCACGCCGCGAGCGGTGGCTCGGGAGCGCACGATGGCGCGCATCGTCGAGCTCGGGAACGCCCAGCTCGCCGAGTGCGGGGCGGGGGAGCTCAGCGTGCGCGAGATCGCGCGCGGCCTGGGCATGGTCTCCTCTGCGGTCTACCGTTACGTGAGCTGTCGGGACGAGCTGCTCACGCTGCTCATCGTCGACGCCTACACCGACCTCGCCGACGCCGTCGACGCGGCGCTCGCCGAGGTGGAAGCTGGCTCGGAGGCGGAAGTCGGCGCTGATCCGCAGGCGCGCTTCCATGCGCTGGCCACGGCGATGGTCCGCTGGGCCCTCGCGCACCCCGAGCGCTGGACCCTGCTGTACGGCACGCCGGTGAGCGGCTACGACGCCCCGGCGGAGAGCACCAACGCCGATGGCACCCGGGTCATGGCGCGCATGCTCATGATCGCGGCAGACGCAGACGCAGACGCAGACGCAGGCGCAGGGGCAGTGGCAGTGGGTGCGTCAGGCGCTGGAACTTCTGCCGACAAGCACCGCACCCTGTACGTCGACCCCGAGGTGCAGACGCTGCTGGAAGCCCACTTCGCCGAGTTCGGCGTGCAGGCCGACGCCGAGGTCGGCGTGCGGGCCGTGACCGCGTGGAGCAGCCTGGTCGGAGTCATCAGCGCCCACGTGTTCCGCCAGCTGGGGGCGGATGCCGCCGCCGTGGGCGAGCAGCTGCTCGCGAGTCAGGTCGAGCTGTTGGCGGACCTCGTCACCGGACGCTGAGGCGCCCGCCCGACTCCTGATCCCACGCGGCGAGGGCGATGCGCGCCGCGGCCAGCACGGACGCGGGTTCCCGCAGACGTGCCCCGTCGGCCTCCGGCACCACGACGACCCAGCGCGCCCGCCCCCGTCGGCGCATCCTCCCGATCTCGATCCCGCGACCAGCCGACATGGGCAGGAGCAGGGCGCCGCTCGGGCCGACCTGCAGGTATTGGGCGAGCTCCGGACGCCGCTCGAGGAGGAGGGCGCGAATCTGCTCCCGCTCGTCCTGAGCGGTGCCGCCTGTCGAGGGGTGCGCGAGGACCGGTCCTGTCGTGGTCATGTCGCGAACCTACGCAGGGGGTCCGACAGACGAACGGGGCTGGCGGGCGAGCGGTGCCAGCGCCGAATTCCGCCCGGCGCCGACCCGGACGGGCTACGGTGGGCGTCATCTATGAACTGCATCACATGGAGGTCGTCGTGCCCCTCTACGAATTCCGCTGCGAGAACTCCCACCTGCATGAACTGCTGCTGTCGATGGCGGCGTCGGAGCGCAGTGCGCCATGCCCCGAGTGCGGCAGCGCGGCGACCCGGCTGATCAGCTCACCGGCGCTCGGCCATCTCGGCTCCGCGCGAGCCCAGCTCATCGACCGCACCGAGTCGAGTGCGCACGCGCCCACGGTCGTCGACCAGGTGCCCGGACGCGGAGCCCCGCGCCCCGCCCGCACCACGCACGATCCGCGCCACGCGCGGCTGCCGCGCCCCTGAGGCGCCCCTGGACCTGATGGCGCCGGCCCGCGGCCCATCGCTGTGGAAGGAGAGATCATGCCCGAGAACGTCTTCCCGCTGGATTCCACCAAGCCCTTCACCGACCAGAAGATCCTGGGACACAACCGCTGGCACCCCGACATCCCGCCCGCGGTGAGCGTGCGCCCCGGGGACACCTTCCGCGTGGACTGCCGCGAATGGTTCGACGGCTACATCAAGAACGACGACTCCGCCGAGGACATCGCCTCGGCCCCGCTGCACACGGTCCACACCCTCTCCGGCCCGTTCCGCATCGAGGGCGCCAAGCCCGGCGACCTGCTCGTGGTGGACATCCTCGACGTCGGCCCGATCCCGCAGGAGGACTCCGGGCCGCTGGCCGGTCAGGGCTGGGGCTACACGGGCATCTTCGCCAAGCGCAACGGCGGCAGCTTCCTCACCGACGAGTTCCCCGATGCGTACAAGGCGGTGTGGGATTTCCGCGGCGACCGCACGACCTCCCGCCACGTCCCCGGCGTCGAGTTCACCGGCATGATCCATCCCGGGCTCATGGGCACCGCGCCCTCCCCGGAGCTGCTGACAACCTGGAACGCGCGTGAGGGCGCGCTCATCGCCACCGAGCCGGACCGCGTCCCCGCCCTCGCCCTGCCGCCAGAGCCGGACGGCGCGATCCTCGGCGGAGTGAGCGAGGGGGACCGTGACCGGGTCGCCGGGGAGGGCGCCCGCACCGCCCCGCCGCGCGAGAACGGCGGCAACCAGGACATCAAGAACCTCACCAAGGGCACCCGGATCTTCTATCCGGTGTTCGTGGACGGCGCGAACTTCTCCGTGGGCGATCTGCACTTCAGTCAGGGCGACGGGGAGATCACCTTCTGCGGCGGCATCGAGATGGGCGGCTTCCTCGACCTCCATGTCGACGTCATCAAGGGAGGCATGGAGAAGTACAACGTCTCCGAGAACGCGATCTTCATGCCCGGCAACACGGCGCCGCAGCACAGCCAGTGGCTTTCCTTCTCGGGCACCTCGGTGACCCTCGACGGCGAGCAGCGCTATCTCGACTCGCACCTCGCCTACCAGCGGGCCTGCCTGCACGCGATCGACTATCTGTCCATGTTCGGCTGGTCGAAGGAACAGGCCTACCTGCTGCTCGGCGCCGCTCCGATCGAGGGCCGGTTCTCCGGGGTCGTGGACATCCCCAACGCCTGCGCGACGGTGTATCTGCCGCTGGACATCTTCGACATCGACATCCGGCCCGGAGCGGGCGAGGTGCCGCAGATCGATCCGGGGATCGGAGCGCCCCGGGCGAGCGTGGGCTGAGGGTTGACGGGGCCCGTCGGCCCTAACAGCTCAGGGCGCTAGCCCAGCGGGCCTGATGCTCGGCGACGTAGTCCGCGGCCCGGCGCCAGTGCTCGCCGTGGCCCTGGGTGAACATCGATCCCCAGGGGTCGCGATCGGCGATGTTCGAGCTCCGCAGCAGCTCGAACATCGCCTCGGTGCGCTCCGCCATCGCGCGGGGGAGGGCAGCACGCAGCTCCTCGCCCGCCCCGTAGCCGTCCACGAGGGCCGCGAGGCGCACGGCGGACTCCTCGGGTTCGGCGGAGGCGTCGTTGAGGGTGAAGGCCTGCGCCGAGTAGGCGAGATCCCAGAGCCGGGTGCTCGGGGCCGCGCCGTCCCAGTCGATGAACACCCAGCGCTCGCCGAGGATCAGGTTCCACGGGGTGAGGTCCCCGTGGCACACCAGATCCGTCTCTCCTCCGGGCATGGGGAGCAGCGGCTCCCAGGGAGCGGGGGCCGACGGCATGAACCCCTCACAGGCGTCGTGGATCGCGCGGATCAGCGCGCCGACGCGGCCCAGCTCGGCGAGGGTGAGCGGGGGTGAGTGCAGAGCGAGAGATCCGGGCACGAACTCCTGGATCTGTCGCCCGCGGTCGTCGCGGCCCCGCGGCTCGGGCACGTCGATCCCCGCCGCCGCGACGGTGCGCATCAGCTCCTGGACGGCGGGCGTGGTCGGCTCCCAGGGCTTGCGCACGGTGTCGCCGACGCGCACCACGCCCTCGGTCGCATTGCCGCCGTCGAGAGCCAGCTCAGGGTGCTCGGTCATCGCACTACTGTAGGAGCACGGATCTCCGAGCGCGGAGACGATGGCAGGACCGGAGGGAAACGGCCGATGACATCGCACCCCATTGCGAAGCTTCCCAGCCTGATCCGCATCGCGGCGCCGCCGGGGACGGGGAAGTCCACCGTGCTGCCGCACCTCGTGGAGGTCGCGCGCGGTCGTGCGGTCGTCGCGGACATCGACGAGATCCTCGAGGATGGGGCACTGCTCGGCGTCCCCATCGCCGATCCGGCGGCTGCGCACATCTGGCCGGCCTACAACCGCCTCTGGGCCCAGATCGCCGGGTTCGTCACGCGCGCCGACTTCCCCGTCGTCCTGCTGGACCAGGTTCCCGGGGTCGACGAGCCTGCAGATCCTGCGTTGCTCGGATGGGAGGTGGAGGACTCTGTACGTGCCGACCGTCTGCGTTCCCGCGGCGAGCATGATGCCCTGATCGCGGATGCCGCCACGGATGCCGCGGTACTGCGTTCACTCCTTCCGGCGGAGCGTCTGTTGAGGACCCCGGAGACGGCGTCGCCGGCTCGCTGTGCCGAGATCCTCTGGGAGCAGGTTGTAAGAATCGGGGGACTCCGATGACCACCATCGAGGCCTACGCCACCCGCGCGCAGGAGTACGCCGACCTGCTCGGCACGATCGAGGCGATGGCACCCGAGGATCGGGTGCGCATCGACTCCTGGGCGTCGGCCGTCGAGGGGCCGATCCTCGATGCCGGCTGCGGGCCCGGTCACTGGACCGCGCATCTGGCCGCCCTCGGTCACGAGGCCCGGGGGATCGATCCGGTCCCGGAGTTCGTCGAGATCGCACGCCGCAACCATCCTGGGATCGGGTACGACGTCGGGTCCTTCGCGGAGCTGGCGGGAGGGTCCCTGCGCACCGTGCACGCAGGATCGTGGGGCGGGATCCTCGCCTGGTACTCGCTGATCCATCTCGAGCCGGGAGAGCTCGCGGACGTCCTCGCACAGCTCCGCGCAGCACTGCGGCCTGCGGGATCGCTGCTGCTGGGCTTCTTCGACGGCCGCCGTCAGGAATCTTTCGCGCATGCGATGGCCCCGGCGTGGTTCTGGCCGGCGGAGACGATGGCGCAGCTGCTCGAGGACGCAGGCTTCGACGTCGTCTCCCTCGAGCGCCGCGAGGACCCCGGCGCCCGCCCCCACGCCGCGCTCATCGCCGAGCGCCGCTGACTGCGCACGCCCCGGTGGCTACTGTGAGCGGCATGGGCACACGAGCGAGAGATGGCAGCGCAGGCGACGCGGACTATGGGGAGATCGGCTCCTCGTACTCCCGATACCGGCGGCCCGATCCGCGGGTCGCCTCCGTGATCACGGACGCGCTCGGGGAGGCGCGCACCGTGCTGAACGTCGGGGCGGGAGCAGGGTCCTATGAGCCCGCAGGCCGTGAGGTGACCGCGGTGGAGCCCTCGGCGGTGATGCGCGCCCAGCGACCCGCGGAGCTGCCGCGCGCGGTGGATGCCACCGCGGAGCAGCTGCCGTTCGCCGACGACTCCTTCGACGCCTCGATGGCCACGTTCAGCGTCCACCAATGGCGGGACGTCGGCGCGGGGCTGCGCGAGATGCGCCGCGTGACCCGTGGCCCCGTGGTGATCCTGACCTGCGATCCGACCAGGGTCGAGGAGTTCTGGGTGCGCGAGTACGCGCCCGAGGTGCTCGCTGTCGAGGCGCGTCGCTATCCCTCTCTGGAGGCACTCGCCGAAGGGCTCGGCGGGAAGGTCTCGAGCAATGTGGTGGCGATCCCGCAGGCCTGCACCGACGGGTTCACCGAGGCCTACTACGGACGCCCGGAGCGCCTGCTCGACGTCGAGGCGCAGCTCGCCTGCTCGGCGTGGAGCTTCGTGGAGCCTGCCGTCATCGCCCGCTTCACCCAGCAGCTCACCGTGGACCTCCTCGAGGGCACCTGGGATGCGAAGCACGGCGAGCTGCGCAATCTCCCGCAGTACGAGGGTTCGCTCGTGCTCGTGGTCTCGGAGGCCTGAGATGACCCAGAACTCGCTAATCTCGCCCTCTGCCTCTGCCTCTGCCTCTGCCTCGGTCCCGGCCCTGGTGCTGCTCAGCGGTGCCCCCGGCAGCGGGAAGTCGACCCTCGCCGCGCTGCTCGTGGCGCAGCGCCCGCTGGCCCTCGCCCTGGACATCGACACGCTCAAGCACGCCCTCGGCGGATGGGATGAGGACCTGCAGGCGTCCGGGCTGCAGGCCCGGCGGCTCGCGGTCGCACTGATCCGGCAGCACCTCGCCGACGGGTACGACGTGATCCTCGGGCAGTACCTCGCGCGCACCGCGTTCCTCGAGGAGCTCGAGCAGCTCGCCGCGGACTGCGGGGCGCGGTTCGTGGAGGCGGCGCTCGTGGTCGACGAGGAGACCCTCGCACAGCGGCTCGCGGGCAGGCGGGCGGCGCCGGACCGTCCTGAACAGGCGGCGAACGACCGCTTCGTCGGGCCGGTCGATGCCGCGGATCTCGTGCGGTCCATCGAGGTGGTGCTCGCGCACCGTCCCGCGATGCGACGCATCGACGGGCGGGGGAGTCGCGACGACGTGCTCGCGGCACTCGTCGCCCTGCTCAGCGCAGGCTGAGCTCCAGCGCAGCGGCCAGCTCCCGGGGATGGCTGAGCATGGCGCAGTGGCAGCCCGGGATCTCCTCGGCCTCGATCCCCAGACGCTCGCGGGTCACGCGGCGCAGGAAGTCGGCAGGGAAGAAGCGGTCATCCCGGGCGACGAGTGCTCGGGTCGGCACCTGTGGATGCGCGGCGAGCGGCCACGGCGCCGCCGAGGACGCGTCGGCCTGCCCACGGGACCGGTGCATCGCCTCCTGTGCCAGCTCGTCGGGCACCCCGCCCAGAAAGCTGACGTACGGGTCCTCGTTCCCGGTCAGTCCGCCGTCGAGGGCCGCCTGCTCCGCGACCGCCGCCTCGTAGCCGGTGCGGGCCCACCAGCCGCCGGGGCGCTCGCCGGGAGCCGGGATCATCGCGGCGACGTAGACGAGCTCCGCGACCGGCAGACGGTCCGCGATCAGCGGTGCGGTGAAGCCGCCGAAGGAATGCCCGACGACGACGAGGTCGCGGCGGGTGCGGCGATCACCGATCGCCTCGACGACGACGTCCGCGAACTCCGGCAGCCCGGCGCTCTCGTCCTCGCAGGGGAGGTCCGGCGCGATGACCTCGTGGCCGTGCGCACGCAACTCGTCGGCCACGAGGTGCCAGGACCAGCCGACGTCGGCCGCACCGTGGATCAGCACGAACGTGGTGGTCGCGGTGCTCACGGTCAAGGCGGGTCTCCTGTCGTCGCTCTCAGTCCCCGAGGATCGCGCCGGTGGAGGCGGACTGCACGAGCTTCACGTACTTGCCCAGCACGCCCTTGGTGAACTTCGGGGGCAGCGGCTCCCAGCCCTCGCGGCGGGCCTCGAGCTCGGCCTCGTCGACCAGGAGGTCCAGCGCCCCGGAGCCCACGTCGAGCCGGATCCGGTCGCCGTCGCGCACGAAGGCGATCGGGCCGCCGTCCACGGCCTCGGGGGCGATGTGGCCCACGCACAGGCCGGTGGTGCCGCCGGAGAAGCGTCCGTCGGTCATGAGCAGCACGTCCTTCCCCAGACCTGCGCCCTTGATCGCGCCGGTGATCGCGAGCATCTCGCGCATGCCGGGCCCGCCCTTGGGGCCCTCGTAGCGGATCACCACCACGTCACCGTGGGTGATGGTCCCGTCGTTCAGGGCGTCCAGCGCATGCTGCTCGCGCTCGAACACGCGGGCGGTGCCCTCGAAGACGTCCTCCTCGAAGCCGGCGGACTTCACCACCGCCCCCTCGGGGGCGAGCGAGCCGTGCAGGATCGTGATCCCACCGGTGGGTGCGATCGGTGCCGAGGCCGGCCGCAGCACCTTCCCGTCGGCCGGGCGGGGTGCGAGGATCTCGAGGTTCTCCGCGATCGTCCGACCGGTGACGGTGAGGCAGTCGCCGTCCAGCAGGCCCTCGTCCAGCAGAGTCTTCATGACCACCTGGATCCCGCCCACATGGTCGACATCGCTCATCACGTAGCGGCCGTAGGGCTTCAGATCGGCGAGATGGGGGACCTTCGCGCCGATGCGGGCGAAGTCCGCGAGGGTGAGGTCCACATCCGCCTCGTGGGCGATCGCCAGCAGGTGCAGCACCGCGTTGGTGGAGCCGCCGAAAGCCTGGACCACCGCGATCGCGTTCTCGAACGCGGGCTTGGTCATGATGTCGTGGCTGGTGATGCCCTGGCGGAGCATCTCCACCACCGCTTCGCCCGCGCGGCGGGAATCGGCATCGCGACGGCGATCGGCCGACGGGGGAGTCGCGGAGCCGGGGATCGACATCCCGATCGCCTCCGCGGCGGTCGACATGGTGTTGGCCGTGTAGAAACCACCGCAGGCGCCCTCGCCCGGGCAGATCGAGCGCTCGACGCGGCCCACGTCCTCCCGGCTCATGAGCCCGCGGGCACAGGCACCGACCGCCTCGAAGCCGTCGATGATGGTGACGTCCTTCTCCTCGCCGCTCTCGAAGGTGACGCGGCCGGGCATGATCGTGCCCGCGTAGACGAACACGCTGGCCAGATCCAGGCGCGCGGCGGCCATCAGCATGCCGGGCAGGGACTTGTCGCATCCCGCCAGCAGCACGGAGCCGTCGAGCCGCTCGGCGCTCATCACCGTCTCGACGCTGTCGGCGATGAGGTCGCGGGAGACCAGCGAGTAGTGCATCCCGTCGTGCCCCATGGAGATGCCGTCGGAGACGGAGATGGTGCCGAACTGCAGGGGGTACCCGCCGCCGGAGTGCACACCGTCCTTCGCCGCCTGGGCCAGCCGGTCCAGCGACAGGTTGCAGGGGGTGATCTCGTTCCACGAGCTCGCGATCCCGATCTGGGGCTTGTCCCAGTCCGCATCGCCCATCCCCACCGCGCGGAGCATCCCGCGGGACACCGTGGCGCCGAGCCCGTCGGTGACGGTGCGGCTGCGGGGCTTGATGTCCGGGGCGGAGAACGTGGCGTCGGCGTCGGCGTCGGGGAGAGAGGTCGCTGCGGTGCTGAGGGCGTCGTCGGCGTTCATGGCCCGACTCTATGCCGGGTCCTCGTGGCGGGGAAGGGGACTACCCCTCGGCCGGGAGGGGCCTGCCCCTCGGCGGGGATCGCCCTGCCCGTCGGCGGGCGCGGGCCGAGGGGCAGGGGAATCCAGCAGGGGCGGGCCCGGACGAGGGATCGCCCGGGCGTGGGGTGGCGGTTCAGCGGATCCGCGCGCCGTCCCCGATCCGCGTGTAGCGGCTCAGCTGGGTGACGTGCTCCGGCGTGAGGTCCTTCAGGGTCGGGACCTGCAGCAGCTTCATCGTCCGCTCCACCTCGTCGGAGAGGATCTCGATGGTGCGGTCCACGCCCTCGCGGCCTCCGGCCATCAGGCCGTAGAGATAGGCGCGGCCGATCAGGGTGAAGTCGGCTCCCAGTGCGATCGCGGCGACGATGTCGGCGCCGCTGCGGATACCCGTGTCCAGGATGATCTCGAGGTCGCTGCCCACCTCGCGGGCCACCTGGGGCAGCAGATGGAAGGGCACCGGAGCGCGGTCCAGCTGGCGACCGCCGTGGTTGGACAGCACGATCGCATCGACCCCGAGGTCGGCGAGCCGCTTCGCGTCGTCGAGGGTCTGGACGCCCTTGACGGCCAGCTTGCCCGGCCACATCGCGCGGATCTCCGCGAGATCGTCGAAGCTGATCGTCGGGTCCATCGCGGAGTCGATCAGCTCGCCGACCGTGCCGCCGGTGGACGAGAGGGACGCGAACTCGAGCTTCGCCGTGGTGAGGAAGTCCCACCACCACCAGGGCCTCGGGAGCGCGTCGAGCACCGTGCCGACGCTCAGCTGCGGCGGGATCGAGAAGCCGTTGCGGGTGTCGCGCAGGCGCGCCCCGCCCACAGGGGTGTCGACAGTGAAGAACAGGGTGTCGAAGCCGGCGGCGGCTGCACGCTCGACGAGCCCGTAGGAGACCTCTCGCTGCCTCATCACGTAGAGCTGGAACCAGTTGCGGCCCATCGGGTTCGCGGCCTTGACGTCCTCGATTGAGGTGGTCCCGAGCGTGGAGAGGGTGAACGGGATCCCGGCAGCGCCGGCCGCGCCCGCGCCGGCGGTCTCGCCCTCGGTCTGCATCAGGCGGGTGAAGCCCGTCGGGGCGATGCCGAACGGCTGGGAGGAGCTGCCTCCGAGGATCTGGGTGGTGGTGTCCACGTGGGAGACGTCGTTGAGGATCGCGGGATGGAACTCGATGTCCTGGAAGGCTTCGACGGAACGCTGCATCGAGATCTCGCCCTCGGCGGCACCGTCGGTGTAGTCGAAGGCAGCAGCCGGCGTGCGGCGCTTCGCGACCTTTCGCAGATCGTCGATGGTCAGTGCCGAGGAGAGCCGGCGATGCTTCGGATCGAGGTCGAGCTTCTTGAACTTCATGAGCTCGAGGAGCTCGGCGGGACGGGGGACCTGGCGCTTGACCAAGGGGTGCTCCTTCACGAGAGACGGTCGATGGGTGGCAGTGGATGTCAGGGGGATGTCAGCGGGCCGGCAGGGGCTGGCAGTGCGGGGCAGTGGGTGGTGGCGGGTCAGAGCGTGGGGATCATCCATGAGAGCACGGTGGACTGCAGGCCGACCAGGAGGCACAGGCCGGCGAGCATCCCAAGGCTCCACCAGATGACCTTGCGGAAGATGGCGGACTCCTGCCCGAGCAGCCCGACGGCGGTGGCCGCGATCGTGAGGTTCTGGGGGCTGATCATCTTGCCCACCACACCACCGGAGGTGTTGGCCGCGACGAGGAGCGCCGGATCCAGGCCGGCCTTCTCGGCGGCGGTCTGCTGCAGCGTGGCGAACAGGGCGTTGGCGCTGGTGTCGGATCCGGTGACCGCGGTGCCCAGCCAGCCGAGGATCGGGGAGAGGAAGGCGAAGGCGGCGCCGGTGCCGGCGATCCAGGTGCCGATGGTGATCGTCTGCCCGGACAGGTTCATCACGTAGGCCAGGGCGAGGACCGAGGCGACCGTGAGGATCGAGTAGCGGAGCTTGACGAGGTTGGTGAGGTAGACGTCCGCGGCGTCGCGGAGGGACAGGCGGTAGACGATCGCGACGATGATGCCGGTGATCAGCAGCAGCGTGCCGGGGGAGGAGAGCCACTGGAAGGCGTAGACCGTGCTGCCGGCGAGCTCGCCGTCGGCGGTGAACACGTGGCCGTCGAGGCCCGGCCAGGGGATCTTGATGTCGGTGGCCGCGAGGGCGGAGCTCAGCACCGGGATCAGCTTCGAGGCCGAGAAGATCGCGATCACCAGCAGGTAGGGGAACAGCGCCATGAGCACACGGCCCGGGGTGAGACGGACGTCGGTGCGCGCCGTGGTGGCCACGGCGCCTCCCGCGGAGCCGGTGTCCACGGGACCGGCCTGCTCGGTCTCGCGCTCGCCGCGCATCTTCTCCAGGGCGTCCTTGCCTCCCTGGGGCGTCCAGAACTGGAGCATGATCACGGCGGCGGCGAGACCGGCCAGCGACGCGATGATGTCGGTGAGCTCGACGGAGATGAAGTTCGAGGAGACGAACTGGCTGATGGCGAAGGTGAGGCCGACTACGAGGGCGAGCGGCCACAGCTGCTTCACGCCGCGCTTCCCGTCCACGAGGAAGACCAGGAACAGCGGCACGACAGCGGCGAAGAACGGGGCCTGATGCCCGATGATCGCGCCGATGTGCTGGTAGGGGATCCCGGTGAGGTTGCCGGCGGTGATGATCGGGATGGCGATCGCGCCGAAGGCCACCGGGGCCGTGTTGGCCAGGAGCACCACGGTCGCGGCGCGCATCGCGGTGAAGCCGACGGCCATCAGCATCACGCCGGTGATCGCGACGGGGGCGCCGAAGCCCGCGAGCGCCTCGAGCAGGCCGCCGAAGCAGAACGCGATGATGATCGCCTGCACGCGCGGATCGTCGGAGATCGCGTCGATGACCAGGCGCAGGTCCTCGAAGCGGCCGCTGCGCACGGTCAGCTCGTACAGCCAGATCGCGTTCAGGACGATCCACATGATCGGGAACAGGCCGAAGGCGAGCCCCTCGGTGGCGGAGAGGGCCACGAGGTCCACCGGCATGCCGTAGGCGACGGCGGCGACCAGCATCGCGACGACGAGTGCGGCCAGGCCGGCCCAGTGGGCCTTCCAGCGCAGCACGCCGAGCGTGAGGAAGATGGTCAGCAGGGGGAGCAGCGCGACGATCGAGGTCAGCGTCAAGCTGCCTGCCAGTGGTGCGAGGTCAGGGGTGTACATGGGAACCTCCGACACACATCAGCCGCGGTGCTGCACAGCATCGCCGTCGATGTCGTGCCTTGTGAGTCGGTGGGAACGGGGATCGGTGAGGGCGCGAGCCTATGGGAGCGTGCGTCGGTGGGGACGCGTACCGAGGGGAACGTGCGTCGGTGGGGACAGGGGTGGTAGACCGTGCTGTGGTCTGACCACATGGTGGGTTGATCGAATGTTAGGCCCTGGAGCGTCGCGGAGCAAGATCCCGAGAGCTTTCCGGCCTCACCTGTGCTAGAACGGGTCAATGGTCGACACAGCGAACGATGATGAGGTCCGACCGCACAGAGGGCGGGCCGCCGGCGCGGATGCCGCGTGGGCCCCGGTCACGCGGAGCAGCACCTACGAGCTGGTGATCGACGCGATCGAGGACCAGATCATGACCGGCGCCCTCGTCGTCGGCGACCTCCTGCCGCCCGAGCGTGAGCTCGCCTCCCGGCTCCGGGTGAGCCGTGCGGGGGTGCGCGAGGCGATCCGGGCGCTCGAGGCCTACGGAGTGCTGCGCTCCGAGGTCGGATCCGGTCGAGGTGCCGGCACTTTCGTCTCCGCCCTGCCCAGCGCGGCCCTGGAGCAGTTCCTCCGACTCCATGTCGCCCTGTCGAACTTCCGCCTCGAGGAGGTCATCGAGGCGAGGATCCTGCTGGAGCGGACCAGCGCTTCGCTCGCTGCGGAGCGCGCCGATGCGGCCGCTCTGGCCGAGCTCGAGCGGCTGCTGGCGGTGATGGATGCGCCCGGTGTGAGCCGGGAGGCCTTCAACGAGGCCGACACCGCCTTCCACGTCGCGATCGCCCAGGCCGGCGGCAATGCGCTGTTCTCCGATATGACCGGAGCGATCCGGGCCTCCCTGCGCGCCCCGATCCTGGAGGCGTTCACCAAGGTCGCGACCTGGGAGGACATCGCCGGCACCCTGCGCGGACAGCATCACGGGATCTTCCGGGCGATCGCGGAGGGCCGGGGAGACGACGCGGCGGAGCTGACCGCTGAGCACATCCGCGCCGCCTCGGACATGCTCCCGGACCTGTCCACGAACTGAACCGCCCCGCGAAAGCGTCGGCGGCGTCGCCTGAGTGACGGGGTGGCCGGCAGGACGGGGCGCTGGGCGGTCGGGAGAATGACCAGTCGGCTGGTCGAGAAAGCCAGCCGGCCGGGCGGTGCACTCAGACGCCGGGGACCGGGCGCTCGTCGGCACCGTCGTAGGCCGACAGCGGGCGGATCAGCGCATTCGCGGCGCGCTGCTCCATGACATGAGCGGTCCAGCCCGTGATCCGCGCGGCGATGAACAGCGGGGTGAACATCTCCGTGTCGAAGCCCATCAGGTGGTAAGTGGGGCCGGCCGGATAATCCAGGTTCGGCTTGATGCCCTTCGCCTCGTCCATGGACTGCTCCAGCCCGTCGTACAGCCCCAGCACCTCGGGCCGCCCGACGTAGGCGATCATCGCGTCCATCGCCTCTTTCATGGTCGGCACCCGCGAGTCCCCGTGCTTGTAGACCCGGTGCCCGAAGCCCATGACCTTCTTCTTCTGGGCGAGCGCATCGTCCATCCAGGCCTTCGCCCGGGCGCGGGCCTCCTCCTGGGACTCCTCGGGCCGGATGCCGATCTCGTCGAAGGTGTGCATCACGGCCTCGTTCGCGCCGCCGTGCAGGGGGCCCTTGAGCGCACCGATCGCGCCGGTCACCGCGGAATGCAGATCGGACAGGGTCGAGGTGATCACCCGGGCGGTGAACGTCGAGGCATTGAAGGAGTGCTCGGCGTACAGCACCATCGAGACGCGGAAGGCATCGGCCACCTCGTCGGCCGGCTCCTCGCCGAAGGTCATCCACAGGAAGTTCCGGGAGTAGTCCAGATCCTCCCGCGGAGGGATCGGCTCGGTGGGGCCGCCGGCCCGACGACGACGCTGCTCATAGGCGACCACCGCCGGCAGCTGTGCGAACAGCACCTTCGCCTTCTCCAGCTCGGCCTCGCGAGAGGAGTCCTGCGCGGCAGAATCCAGCGCCCCGAGGACGGAGACCGCGGTGCGCACCGCATCCATCGGGTGGCACGTGGTGGGCAGGGAGTCCATCGCCGCCTTCACCTCGGCGGCCAGCGCGCGATGGGAGCGCTCGTGGCGGGTCGCCGCGGCCGTCTCCTCGGCGGTGGGGAGCTCCCCGGTCCACAGCAGATGCGCCACGGCCTCGAAGGACTGTGTGGCGGCCAGCTCTGCGACGGGATATCCCCGGTAGAGCAGGGAGTTGGTCTCCGGGTTGACCTTGGAGACAGCGGTGACGTCGGCGACGACTCCGTTCAGTCCCTTGCGGATCTCGGTGGTCTCGTTCATGTCTCGCTCCTGGGGTCGACGTCGGTGTCGGGTGCGTTGTGGTGGGACGTGCTCAGGGGTGGGAGGTGGGCACCTCGAAATCGAAGACCGAGGCGTCGAAGCGGTTGTAGCCCTCGTAGTCCACCAGCTCGTAGAGCCGGGCGCGAGTGAGCATCTCATCGACCCGGGGGGCCTGGGTACCCTCCGAAAGGATCGTCTCCAGCACCCGCTCCGCAGCGCCCATGGCCGCGCGCAGCAGTGTGACCGGGTAGATCACCATCGCCACGCCCGTCTCGGCCAGCTGGGTCCGGGTGAACAGCTCGGACTTCCCGAACTCCGTCATGTTCGCCAGCACGGGCACGTCCAGGGCGGCGCAGACCTGCTCGAACTCCGAGAGGTCCGCGAGCGCCTCGGGGAAGATCGCGTCGGCCCCGGCATCGACCAGGGCCTTCATCCTCTCGATCGCGGCATCCAGCCCCGAGGTCGCGCGCAGGTCGGTGCGGGCCATCACCAGGAATCCGTCGTCGCGGCGCCCGTCGGCCGCGGCGCGGATCCGCTGCGTCGCGGTCTCCAGATCCACCATGGACTTGCCGTCGAGATGACCGCAGCGCTTGGGGTTGACCTGGTCCTCGATGTGGCAGCCGGCCAGGCCAGCGTCCTCGAGCTCCTGGATGGTGCGGGCCACGTTCATCGGCTCGCCGAAGCCGGTGTCGGCGTCGATCAGGCAGGGAAGATCGGTGGCGGCGGCGATCTGTCGGCCGCGGGTGGCCACCTCGCTGAGCGTGGTCAGCCCGATGTCCGGCAGGGCGAGCTCGTTGGCGATCACCGCGCCGGAGATGTACGCGCCGGGGAAGCCCTTCTCCTGGATCAGCTTCGCGGACAGCGGCGTGAACGCTCCGGGGAAGGGCTGGGCCGCTCCTGGTTCGAGCAGGGCGCGCAGGTCCTGGCGCTTCTGCGCGGGGGTCCTGGTGGAGTTCAGCATCAGAAGAGTCCCTTCGGTCCGGCGGTGAGGTCGACGACTCCGGCAGCGGCGCGGACGTTGAGCTGGCCGAGCTCGCCGGCGGCGAGGTCCGGCAGGTTCGCCGCGGTCTCCAGGAAGCGGTCGATCTCCGCGCCGTCCACGAGGCCGTCTGCCAGCGAACGGAACTTCTCGACGTACTGCGCCCGGGCGAAGGGCCGGGCGCCGAGCGGATGGGCGTCCGCCACGGCGATGCTGTCCTCGATGACGGTGCCGTCGGTGAGGGTGATCCGCACGTCGCCGCCGAACGCCTTCTCCTGCAGGTCCAGGGAGTGGTAGCGCCGGGTCCATTCCGCATCCTCCTGCGTGGTGACCTTGTGCCACAGCGCGACGGTGTCGCGGCGGCCGGCGCGCTCCGGGGCGTACGAGTGCTCGTGATGCCA
This sequence comes from Brachybacterium sp. 107, assembly GCF_052379725.1. NCBI lineage: Bacteria > Bacillati > Actinomycetota > Actinomycetes > Micrococcales > Dermabacteraceae > Brachybacterium > Brachybacterium sp. 107. Next base: position 120,308 of record NZ_JBQSYW010000012.1, read on the forward strand.
GGCGCCGTCCTGCAGTGCGACGGCGAAGATGTACGGGATCGAGTGGTCGAGCGTCTCGCGGGAGGCGGTGGGCTCGTACTTCTGCGGGTCGTTGGCCCCGGAACCGATCACGAAGTGCGTGTGATGGGAGGTGCGGATCAGGATCGACTCGACCTTGTCCGGATCGCCGGCCTCCGGGTGCTCGGTGTGGAGACGGCGGGCGAGGTCGATCCACGCCTGGGCCTGATACTCCGCCGAATGCTCCTTGGTGTAGGTGTCCAGGATCGCGCGCTTGGCCTCGCCGGGGGGCGGCAGCGGGACCGTGTAGCGGGCGTCGGGGCCGTCCAGCAGCCAGGCGATGACGCCGTCCTCGCCCTCATAGATCGGCACCGGAGAGGTCTGCCCCCGCATCGCCCGGTCGACGGATTCGACGGCCATCTTCCCGGCGAACGCGGGTGCGTGCGCCTTCCAGGTGGAGATCTCGCCCTTGCGCGACTGCCGGGTCGCGGTGGTGGTGTGCAGCGCCTGGCCGATGGCCTGGAACACCGTCTCGGTGTCCAGTCCCAGCAGGGTCCCGATCCCCGCGGCGGCCGACGGGCCGAGGTGCGCGACGTGGTCGATCTTGTGGGCGTGCAGGCTGATGGCCCGCACCAGGTCGACCTGCAGCTCGTAGCCCGTGGCGACGGCACGTACGAGGTCATGGCCCGAGCTACCCGCATGCTCGCCGACGGCGAGGATCGGGGGGATGTTGTCCCCGGGATGGGAGTACTCCGCGGCCAAGAAGGTGTCGTGGTAATCGAGTTCGCGCACGGCGACGCCGTTGGCCCACGCCGCCCATTCGGGGGAGCTCTTCTCGGTGATCCCGACGATGCTCGCGCCGCTGCCGCCGGTGGCGACGGGATGGCTGAGCGCCTGTGACCGGGCCGAGACGATGGGCGCCCGGTTCAGGGAGGCGACGGCCACCGACGCGTTGTCGATGAGGCGGTTGATGATCATCTCCTGCACCTCGGTCTCGACCTCGACCGGGTCGGTGGCGACCTCGGCCATGGCCCAGGCCAGCTGGTCCGGCCGGGCCAGGTTCTCGTCGGAGCGGTGGGTGCGGACGTCGTGGTTCCTCATGCTGTGGTCTCCTTCAGCGGCGCGGGATCGATCCGGCCGGGGTGGGTGAGGGTGCTCGGTGGGGGAGTCTGGCTGTCGTCGGGGTCGGTGCGGAGATGGGTGAGTGCCTGCTGGAGGTGCACGACGGTCGCGGCCGCGGCGAGCTCCGGGTTGCCGTCGGCGATGGCGCGGGCGATCGCCGCGTGCTCCCGGGCGGTCTCGGAGAGGCGCGCGGGGGAGTGGCGGGAGAGCCGACGGAGCCGCGTGAGGTGGACCCGCACTCCGCGCAGCGAGTCCGCGAGATAGGCGTTGCCGCAGGTGGAGTCCACGGCACGGTCCAGCTCCTGGGTCAGCGCGTAGTAGTCGGTGGGGTCGGCGCCTTCTGTCAAGGGGGAGATCGCGCGGTCGAAGCTGCGTGCGAGGTCCGCGAACCGGCCGTGCGCGGAAGGGTCGTGGGCCGCAGTGGCGTGCGCCGTGGCCTCGGCGGCACGGCGCACGGCCAGGACCTCGAGGGCGATCCGGAGTTCGAAGAGCTGTCCCGCGTCAGCGAGGGAGGCTGCGGTGACCACCATTCCCCGCCCAGCGGAGGGGGCGGCCAGGCCTTCGGCGACCAGTCGGCCCAGGGCCTCGCGCAGGGGAGTGCGGGAGATCCCGAGGCGAGCGGACTGCTCGATCTCGCCCAGCACGGTCCCGGGCTCGAGGGTGCCTTCGAGGATGTCCTCACGGAGGGTGCGGTAGGCCCGGTCACTTGCACGCATACGAACACTGTATACACAGACTCGCAGTTCGTGCTCTTCGTGGCCGGGATGGCCGGGTGTGCGCACCGAAATGTATACAGAGGTGACGTTGTGCCTTGTCGCGCCGTGGAGGCGTTCGGGGTCAGACGGTGCGGTGCGTCGCGTGAGGGTCCTGAGCGCCTTCGGTGTCGGAGGTGCGCTCGGGGATCCACGGGTCCTCGCCGTCGTCGACCGGAACGTCGCCGTCGACCAGGCGCGATTCGAGGGACTTGGAGTAGATCGGCACGGGTTCGGAGGCGACCTCGATGCTGCCGTCGATGTCCTGCCAGGGCCCGCCGTTCACGGCGAACTGCCCGATGAAGGTGGTGGTGAGGGTGATGTCGTACCAGCCCTCGGCGCTGTACGTGCTCGAGACGACCTCGGAGGGGTACGGCTTGCCGGGGTTGTCCGTGCTGATCGTGTTCCCGTCCCCGAGATCCCATGCGTAGGAGGTCGGCGTGGCGCGGATGGCGACGGGGGTGTCGAGCAGCTCGACGTCCAGTTCCTGAGCCTTCGTGTCCGTGTACAGCACGTTGGGCATGTTGACGGGGAGCCAGCCGTCGGTCGGACCGGCATGTGCTGCGAGGGGCTTGATCGGCATATCGGCGAAGTCGCTCAGCGAGACGGTGATGACGATCGGGGCGGAAGCGTCTGCTGCGGGTACGCCGGTTCCGGTTCTGGCTCCCGCTCCTGTGGGAGGTGTGGCGGTACCGGGTGCGCGGCAGTCGTACCCCAGGAGTTCGCGGGAACCATCTGCCGAGTCGACGCGATTGATTTCGAGGGTGACCTTATCTTGACTGCCGCCTTGTGCACTGCGTGATGACGGCGTGGCGAGAACGTCCCCATTGCTGTTGATGTTGTAGTCAGTGCCGACCTGGCAGGCGTTGCGCGATGAGTTGCAGTTCGTTCCCGCTGCGCCTGTGGTGCAGGAGTAGCCGGTCTGGGTTTCTGCTGTTCTGGACTCAATGAAAAAGTCAGGGACGGGCGGTCGTGATCCACGTGACGATTTGTTGGCGCCCCTCTGTTCTTGATTTTTGCTAGGCGAGTAGGCGCCTTCGTCGGCACGACTGACACCGCTTGTCGATTTGTTGTCAGTCGCACCTGTCGGCACATCCCAGGAGTTTTCAGCATGGGTGCGGAAGGCGTCGTCGGTGATTCCGCCCGAGGTCTCATCTCCGAGCGCGGACGGGATCCCTGTTAGGGTGATAAATGCTATCAGAATCGCCGTACTTAAAAGCTTAGCGGTTGGCCCTATGGTTGGCTCATGAAAAGGCATCTTCGCCCCACTCTGCGTCCACACCCTTGGTTGTCCAATGATCCGAAGACCACGTCATTCCGCCGACTGTGATGTATTGAATTTCGTCAACCTTGAATCTACTACTAAAGGTGTCGCTAGGTCGCGTGTGCGGGCCGATGGTGAAGTAGTATCCAATTTCGTGATCAAAATTATCGGATTCATGTATTTTTGACCCAACATCGGTGATGGTGAACGGGCTCCAGTACTCACCATGCTCTACGAGGAGCGGGACGTCCTTGTTGAACTCATCGCAACTCTCGCAGTCATTCGATTGGAGCGAGTCCAGTAGTTCAGTCTCGCCCGTCTGATGCGCCCACATCGAGACCGCGATGTAGTACCGGAACGCCTGTGTCGCGCCGTCTGCAGTGTGCTTGTCCATGCCGGAGTAGTCGGCAGGGTCGGGGGCGGGGATGTCCGCTGCCGCAACCGTCTGGTCGTCATCGCCTCCGCCGTCGCTCGGCGCTGCTCCACTGCCGTCGCTGGGGGCTGCGCCGCCGCCGTCGCTCGTGCCGACCTGCTGGGGAGGCTCCGTGACGGGTCCGTCGCCTCCGGCGTCGCAGGCGGCGAACGTGAAGGTCAGGGCGGCGACAGCCGCGATGGCGAGGAGACGTCGGGGCATGGGGGGTACTTTCCGGATGGGCGTCAGGTGACCTGAACGCTATACACAACCCGCGTTCCCCGTCCGTCGATCACCGAGATTGTGGATGACCGATGGAGCGGAACGCCTCGATGGTCTCGGCCGGATCCAGGACCGCGGCAGGGTGGGGACCCTCCCTCTTCCAGGCGCTCCGCCACGTCTCGACGTCTGGAGAGGAGAGCGCTCCTCCGGCCAGGAGCACCATGTTCCCGTCGGCCGGGCGGGTCAGGAGGGACGCATGGGTCAGCGTCCAGACGCCGGAGAGTCCACGCTCCGAGGTGGCATTCTCCAACTCTCGGACCTGCTGGGCCACGAAGCGCTGGCCGGCGTCGTCGCCGATGTTCACCAGCAGCATCCCGTCGGCCTCGAGGTGGTCGAGCGCTTCGAGATAGAAGTCCTTGGTGGCCAGGTGCGCGGGGGAGGACTCCCCGGAGAACACATCGATCACGAGCGCATCGAAGCGTCGGTCGCCGAGTGCGGCGAGCTCCTCGCGCGCGTCCCCGATCATGACCGTGAGATCGGTGCCGGGAGGCAGGGGAAGAGCTGTGGTCACCAGCGTCGGCAGCTCACGCTCGATCTCGATCACCAGCTGTGGTGATCCGGGGCGAGTGGCCTGCACGTACCGGGCGAGGGTGAGGGCGCCGGCGCCCAGGTGCGCAACACGGATCGGCTGCCCCGTGGGCCAGGCCTCATCGACGACGTTCGCCATGCGGCGCAGGTATTCGTGGACGATGTGCATCGGATCCGACAGGTCGACATGGGACTGCTCCACGCCGCCGATCTGCAGCACCCAGCCGCCGTCGACCTCGTCCTTGATGATCCACGCGGGCTGATCGGAGAAGCTCAGCTGCGCGCTGCGCTGCGAGGCGGGAGTGAGTTCCGAGGCGGTCATGGCTTCATTGTGGTCGATGCCGTGCGCGGTCCCGGCCGAACGGCGTCGGGCCTGAACCCAGCGGGGACAATGGCTCGATGCAGACTCTCGACCTCGACGGCCGGACCTTCTCCCTCCATCGCGCCTGCGCCGACGACGTTCCGGCTCTCGTCGCCCTTCTGGGCGATGATGTGCTGGGTCGTGAGCGGGAGAGCTCCGACCTGGCGCCCTATGAAGAAGCCTTCTCCCGGATCGACGCCGACGAGAACCAGCTCCTGGTTGCGGTGCGTGACGAGGCCGGGAAGATCGTCGCGACCATGCAGCTCACTCTGATGCCCTCCCTCTCCCGCGGCGGTGCCACCCGGCTCCAGATCGAGGCCGTCCGCGTCGACGAGTCCACGCGGGGCGCCGGGCTCGGCAGCGCCCTGTTCGCGTGGGCGCAGAACTGGGGCCGGGAGCACGGGGCGACGCTCGCCCAGCTGACCACCGATGCGGTGCGCGTCGACGCGCACCGGTTCTACGAGCGCCTGGGATACGTCCCGAGCCACGTGGGGTTCAAACTCCCCCTGTGATGTCGGGGGCCCAGGTTCGTGCCTTGGGTCTCGAGCCTGGGGCTCAAGCCCAAGTTCCGGCACGGGCTGCGGTCAGCATCGGGCGCCCGAGTGCACGTGCACGTGGAGATGCTTGGAGTCCTGATAGGCGCCGAGATTCGTGAGCACGGCGGCGGCGCCATGCTCCTGTTCGACGTCCCGGGCGATCTGCTGGACGACGCTCAGCAGGGCGCGCAGGTCTGCCTCGTCCTCGGGGCCAGCCGTGGTCAGCGAGGCGATGTGTCGCTTGGGGACCACGACGATGTGCACGTCCCAGAAGGGACGGGTGTGGTGGAAGGCGAGCACGCTCGGGTCCTCGTGGACCACGTCCAGGGCTCCGGGGTCGGGGATCGCGACGTCGCAGTAGAAGTCGGATCCGGTGTACGTCAGTGCATCAGCCATGCCCTCAGTATCGCGGCCTGGGCACCGGTACGCGGCCTGGCCATGAGTACCCTGAGGCCACGATGACCGCGAAGGGGGCCCGATGATGCAGCACGGTGCGACGATGACGGATCTTCAGGCCGAGCGCGACGAGGTGCTCGCGGAGCTGGCCGCCCTCGAGGACCCCAGGGTCCGTGCGGTCAACGAGAGGCACGGCGACGATCACGGCGTGAACCTCACGCGGCTGCGCGCGATCGCCAAGCGACTGAAAGCCCGGCCCGATCTGGCCCGCGAGCTGTGGGGGAGCGGCGACAGCGCCGCGAAGCTGCTCGCGATCCTGCTCTCGCGGCCGAAGGAAGTCGAGCGGGACGAGCTCGACGCGATGCTCCGCGAGGTCGGCTCGCCCAAGGTGCACGATTGGCTCGTGAACTACCTCGTGCTGAAGGGACCCCATCGCGAGGCCCTGCGCGAGGCCTGGTTCGCCGACGCTGATCCCGTGGTCGCGAGCGCCGGCTGGGCGCTGACCAGCGACCGTGTCGTGAAGAATCCCGAGGGGATCGACCAGAGCGCGCTGCTGGATCTCATCGAGGCGCAGATGCAGGACGCTCCGGAGCGTCTGCAGTGGGCCATGAACACCTGCCTGGCCCAGATCGGCATCACCAACCCCGAGCTGCGCGAGCGAGCACGGGAGATCGGGGTGCGTCTGGAGGTGCTCAAGGACTACCCGACGCCACCGAACTGCACCTCACCGTTCGCGCCGATCTGGATCGACGAGATGGTCCGACGGGGCGGCGGAGGCTGAGAAGTCCGAGGTCCACGTGGTCTCCTCGAGAGCCGCCACCACAGGAGCTCGGTCGCCCTCCGCCTCGGGTGCGGGTACCTCCCGGGCATCGTCGGGATAGCAGAGCCCTTCCAGGGAGATCGACGACGGGAGGGAGACCTCTTCGTCAACGGGCACTCTGTACAGGCGATCGGCGACCAGCGCGTGGCGGCGCTTGGCGGCGTGGGCCCGGCCACCGCAGAACAGATAGGTGACGAGGAACGGCAGCGCGCAGAGGGCAGGCAGGAGAAAGACTGCGTAAGGGTCCTCGGGCCGGCGGACTGCAAAAAGGAACACCGTCAAGAAGGCGTTCATCAGAACTACGGCACCCGCGCAGAACTGCAGTCCTTCCCAGGTGGCTGCGATCCCGACGAACGGCGACTTCGCAGGGATGCCGAGCTTCCTGGTCGACTCCTCGCCCGCCGCCCATCGCAGCACGGCCCGAGCGGTGATCCGTTCCTTTCGCAGCACTGCGAGGTGGGAGGGGATGTAGAGGATGATCAGGGGAAACGGGGCCAGCAGCAGAATCTCCTCGACCGGGAGGAAGAGAAGGCCTGCCGGGAGCAGGACCGGATCGGCCTCAGGATCCCCACCGAATAATGCGACCACTGCCCATCCTGCCGCGAGGACGACGGCCGTGAGGAAGAGATAGCCGAGCCACGTGGCAACCCGGACTGACGATGTGAACCCGGGGTATCCCTGCTCGGGGAGCGCCGCGGTGCATTCCAGTCCACGCTGTCTCAGCTCCTCGCTCTTCTGCTTTCCCGGCGGGACCGGATACGAGTGCAGGAGCGATTCCGCAGCACCCTGCTGGTCGGACGCCTCGAAGTATGCGATGGCTTCGGCGCCGCCGAGCCGTGCGAAGACGAGAGCGTCCCGGACGTGGGTGCGGGACTCCGGGCGGGGAGCGTCGGGGCGGTGAAGGTGGGACACAGGAAGAGTGTATGAAGCAGGAACGCTCGACACCGCATGGGGCAGGATCTCGAGCACTCCACTCTCGGAGCGGCGCCCTGGCAGGTCCTCCCTCTAGTTCCCTCCTACGGCCGACGGTGGACCCATGGACACCAGAGCCGAGATCCGCGACTTCCTCACGAGCCGTCGTGCCCGGCTGTCGCCGGAGCAGGCCGGTGTGCCGACCTACGGCGGGGTGCGCCGCGTGGCAGGACTGCGGCGCGAGGAGGTCGCGCACCTCGCCGGCGTCAGCGTGGACTACTACAACCGTCTCGAGCGGGGCCGGGCCACCGGGATCTCCCCGGAGGTGCTCGCCGCCGTGGCCTGTGCCCTGCAGCTCGACGAGGTCGAGCACGAGCATCTGCGCAATCTGCTCCACGCCGCCCGACCCTCGCCGCTCCAGGCACCGCGCTCACGGGCCCGGCACGCGGTGAGGCCCACGGTGCAGAAGGTCCTCGATGCCCTCGACCTTCCCGCATTCGTGCAGAACAGCCGCCTGGAGATCGTCGCTGCGAACGCCCTCGGCCAGGCTCTCTACGCCGACGCGGAGGGCGATCACCGGCTGGAGCTGCCCTTCAGCATGCCGAGCTTCGTGTTCCTGGATCCCCGCAGCCCGGCCTTCTACGGCGACTGGTCGCGCGTGGCCCGCAACCAGGTCGCCCTGCTGCGCACGAGCGCCGGCAGGACGCCGGATGACCCAGAACTGCTCGCCCTCATCGGGAAGCTGTCCACCCAGTCCCCGCACTTCCGCGAGCTCTGGGCCACCCATGACGTGCTGAAGTACCGGAAGGGACCCAAGAAGTACCACCACCCCGTCGTCGGTGATATCGAGTTCATCGGGGAGTCCTTCGATCTCTCCGAGCACGAGGACCTCGCGCTGCTGACCTACACCTACGAGACGAACTCGCCCACTGAGCAGGCCATGACCTTGCTGGCGAGCTGGGTCGGCTCCGCCGTTCTTCCGTCGTCATGACGTGACGGAGGATGGCTGCTCAGATGCGGGCGGCGACCTCGACGAGCAGGGCCCTGTGGTCGCTGCCGGTGACCGTCTCGTACCCAGCGACGCCGCCGAGCACCGCGTCGGTCGCCAGCGCATGATCGATGCGCGCGAAGGGCGGGATCCATGAGTCCGTCGGCCAGGTCGGATGCCATCCCGGTCCGTCGCCCTCCTGCCTCGCCGCGAGGTCGCGCAGGCCTCCGCCAGCAGTCAGCTCTCGCATCGTGCGGTGCTGGTCGATCGCGTTGAAGTCGCCGACCAGCAGCAGATTCTCCTCGAGATACGGCTCGGCGAGGCGGCCGACGGCGGCGGCATCGTCGGTCCAGACGTCGGCCCCCAGCTGCGGGGGCGCGGAGTGGATCACCCCGAGGTGCCAGTCCGTGCCGTCGACCGTGGTGGTGGCGATCAGGTTCTCGAAAGCGGTGCCCTCGGTGCGCGCCGCGACCTCGACCGGAGTGCGGGACAGGAGCATCGATCCGCTCGCATCGGTGTCGGCGCTGCCCACCCGATGCGGGAACTGCTCCAGGATGCCCGCGCCCGCGAGCTGCTCCTCGAATCCCGGTGTGTACTCCTGCAGCGCGAGCACGTCGACGTCAGGGATGATCAGCTGCGCGACCTCGTCGAGGTCGGCACGGCCGTACTGGAGGTTCAGCGAGAGGACCGTGAGGGTGCCGCCGACCGCGACCGGATAGGCCTCCCTCTCGCCCTGTGGGAGCAGCGGCACGACGAAGACGGCCATCGCCGCCACCAGGACAGCAGCCCCGAGCAGCCGCCACCGGGCCCTCAGCACGAGGATCAGGCCGACGCAGCCGACCAGCACCGGGATCCACAGCAGCGGGATGAACGTCGCCGCGGCGATCACGAAGTGATGCCAGCTGTGCAGCTCGGTGACTTGGCGCAGCACCAGGAGCACCGCCGATGCGAGCACTCCCGTGACCAGCAGACCCCAACCCAGGATCGATACCCCCATACGAATCATGCGGGGAGTCTATGAGACGGGCGGGCTGCCCGGATGCTCGCCGAAGGTGCGTGGATCCACGGGACGCTTCGCTCGCGGCAGCCCCTCGACGACGAGCAGATACGACTCGGTCACCAGCTCTCGGATCAGGTCGGCGTCGAGCGCGCCGCCCGGCTCGAGCGTGATCCAATGCCGTTTGTTCATGTGATAGCCCGGCGTGATGTCCCGGTGGGCCTGACGCAGCGCCTCAGAATCCCGAGGGTCAGCCTTCAGAACCACGATCTGCTCGCCGCGCACCTCGGTGAACAGCAGGAACATCTTGCCGATCACTTTGAAGACGTCGTACTCCGGACCGAAGGGGCGGGTCGCCTCCGCTGCCGGGAGCTCCTCGGCGCGCTGGCGGGCGATCTCCTGCAGGGCGTCACCGTCCATGGTGCTGCGCCTCCTTCGTGGTCTCGGCGGGCGACACATCGTGGCCGAGGGTCTGACGGTCAGTGGATCGGACGGGCAGGTCGTCCCAGACGAACGTGGTCGTCTGCCCAGTCTCCCAATCGCGACGCAGGATGCTGTACGCGGTCGAGGCGAGCGGTGCGCCTCCGTTCACCGGCCAGCCCTCCCGGTAGTGCGCTTCCTTGAGCCAGCCGCAGCGGACGAAGGTCTTGCGCATGGCGATGTTGTCCTCGCGGGTCTGATCCTCGAAGCGGTTCACGCTCGGCATGGTGCTGACCACGTGGGCGGTCGCCGCGCTGAGGACGGGGACTCCGAGACCGCGGCCGCGGAACGGGCCGCCGAGACGGAGGTCGAACAGCGGCGTGCCCTCGCTCAGGTCCTCGAAGCGGAGAAAACCGATGCGCCCGAGCTCGCGGTGATCGATCCAGAACGAGTCGTTGTCCTCGTCCCGGTAGGCGCCCTTGCCGATCGCGCCTTCCACGTCTGCGGCACTGGGGTGCACGCCCACGTGGAACGGGAAGTCGTTCCGAGTCATGAAGTCGATGAGGGCGGCACGGTCCTGACCAGCGGGATCCAGGCGTGTGAAGGAGATGGTCATAGGGCGGAGCCTACTGATACCGACTCACCAGGTGGAGGCTGCTTCTCGATCCGGGCGGCCTCTGGAATGATCGCTCCATGGCTTCCACAGTGGTCTCCGTCCACGTCAGTGCCGCTCACACCTTCAGCAAGGATCGAGCTCCGTCGATCGAGCTGGACGAGGGGATCGGCGTGCGCGGAGATGCGCACGCCGGCACCACCGTGAAGCACCGCAGCAGAGTCGCCCGTGACCCGGATCAGCCCAACCTGCGACAGGTCCATCTGATCCACCGGGAGCTGTTCGAGGAGCTTGCGGCCGACGGGCATGTCGTCGAGCCCGGCCAGCTGGGGGAGAACATCACGACCGCGGGCATCGACCTCCTCACCCTCCCGGTGGGGGCACGCCTGCACATCGGCGACGCGGTCATCGTCGTCACCGGGCTGCGGAACCCGTGCCAGCAGATCAATGACTTCCAACCGGGGTTGCTGAAGAGGGTGCTCCGCAAGGACGACACCGGTGAGGTCCAGAGGCTCACCGGCGTCATGGGCATCGTGGCCCGCAGCGGCACGGTGCGCCCGTCGGATCCGATCACGGTCGAGCTGCCGCCGGAGCCCCATCACCCGCTCGCCAAGGTCTAACTCCTGCGGCGATAGATCCGGTACTCGATGCCGACGGGAACGTCGATCTCTCGTTCCAGCGAGCCGAAATGGTCCTTCGCCCATGCCGTGATGCGCTCGGCAGCCCGGGCACGTCCTTCCCGGCTGGCCGTGGATCGGTACGGATTCAGCAGCATCCGATCGATCACCTGCCCGAGAGCACGCCCGTGGACACCGTCGATCCGGCGAATCGCCGCGAGATCCAAACCGCTCAGCGCGAATGCGTGATCTGCATCCTCCGGACTGTTCAATCCTCTGGCCTGCCCCCGAGTGACCGCCTCCATGCCGCCTATCTCCTCGTCGACCCGCGCCGAGATCTCCCCGAGCTCAGGTCCCGGCTGATGGGCGCCGCCCAGAGCAAGCAGCACGGCACCCCCGGGGCGGACCACTCGCGAAACCTCACCGATCGCTCGACGCCACTCGTCCACGACATGCAGCACGTGAGCGACATGAGCTCCGTCGAACGAGGCATCAGCGAAGGGCAAAGCCGTCATGTCGGCCTGCACGACCCGATGTGCTGGCAGGCCCCGGCCGCGAGCTGCAGCCAGCATGCGCTCGTCGACATCTGCCAGCACGACGTCCAGCCCCGCAGCGTCGAGGGCAGAGGCGTAGATCCCCGTCCCGCCGCCGGCATCCAACACAGTTCCGTCGAACTCCTCGGCATACAGCGCCCGGAGGGATGCCCATCCGGCCTTCCCGATATCGCGCTGGTCATCGTGCGCCGCGATCTCCGCATGCGTGATGGAGCAATCCTCGGCTGCCTGTCCACCCATCTCGATCTCCTTAGGGAGTCATCGCCCACGACGGTTCGCAGACGCTCCGGTGCGGCATCGCGCCCGAGCGCCCATGCGTCGTTCCGCGGGCGGTGTCTTTGCCAGAGTAGAGGCTCGTGCTCCCAGAGGGTTGACTGAAGCGCCCTGGGTTCCGTTCCGTGGTTAGACGGTCGCGGGCGCGGTCGTCGTGGGGCGAGTGGAGGCCGCTTCGACTTCGGCCGGGGTGCGGTAGTCGAGGGCCTCGTGGAGGCGCTTCGTGTTCCACCAGTTGACCCAGTCCAGGGTCGCAATTTCTACCGCGGTCACGGTTGGCCAGGTGCGGTGACGGTGGATGAGTTCGGCCTTGTAGAGGCCGTTAACGGTCTCGGCCAGGGCGTTGTCGTAGCTATCACCGACGGTGCCGACTGATGCTTTGACTCCGGCGGTGATCAGCGCGTCCGAGTAGGCCAACGAGACGTAT